>CAZHCC010000017.1:0-12296 GCA_964530975.1 uncultured Candidatus Saccharibacteria bacterium | reverse complement strand
CCCCTTAGTATTTTTATAAGCCTCCAAAGCCAAATGAATAATTTCCAGCATTTCTTCAGGAGGATTCTGAAGAAATCTTTCCCTGTTTAATTTTGATAAATAAGAATCTTTTTTAAATCTGGAATAATTATTTTCAAAAGTTTTTATTTCGTGAATAATTTTTAACCTGATTTTCTCTAAATTTTCATCACAAATTTCTTCAAAAAATTCAAAATTCCAAAATGTTCCGAGGCCTTCGATGTCCTTTATTTGTCGAGAAAAAATATTAATCATGATTTGAAGCAATTCACAAATTACTTATCAGCTTTTAATTATTTGATACTGTCTTTTAAGATCTTTATCAAAAGTTATCAATTCTAGTTTTGAATCCAATACTTGTGAAAGCACAATACAATCAATTGCTTTTAGTTTTCTTCTAACTTTTGGAGGGATTAGAATTGATAATTGGGACATATTGTTCATATTGATTTCAAGTATTTTTGCTCCAATTCCTTCAATTAATATGATGAAATCTGTCTCCTCACCCGCACAAATCAACTCTGCTACTACTGCAACAGATGTATAGATATCGGCAATACAAATTTCTTCCCATATAAGATTTGCCTCACGATTTAAAGCATCGTTTTTGAAAAAAAGCGCAAATATAAAATTAGTATCTAAGAAGTACTTAGGTTTCATTGTCTTACAGCCTTTTGCAGATCAAGTCCGGATTTCCAGATTTTACTTTTAAACTGATTTTTTTTGACAAAATCAAGCCTATACTTAACTCTTTCAGATTTAGTCCCGGAATCCTCCTTATCATAAGGCTGCACAACAGCGATCGGGTCTTTAAGCCCTTTATAAGCCAAATACACTTTCCCGCCTTCTTTAACCAATCGAATAGCTTTGGAAGGATTTTTGTAAAACTCAGTTGTAGTCATCCTCTTCGTTTTCATTAGTAGTATTTTAGTAGTTTATTAGTAGTTTTGCAATTTATTATGATCCAAGATTTGTGTTAATAAATACATTACGAGGACAGTTATGAAAGGAAGATTGTCCTCTCTAAGATTGCTAATATATCCCACCCATTGCTCACCGAGACTTGAATCAATTTCTTCGACATAATGTTCGCAACCATCACATCTATTATGTCTACTCTCAGCCATAAATCAACCCTGCTTTATAAGCTATAACTCTAAAACTGTCAAAAACAAAATAAGCGGGCTCTTCGCCCGCCAGTAGTACAAATCCAGAATCAACTACCTCATCATTCCTCCTCTATGTGGTTTAACACCATTAATCATATTGGAAATCATAGTATCTTTTTGTGATTTCATATTATCTGCTTGTGTTTGAGTTATTTTACCGTCCTTAACTGCCTGAGCGATATTTTCATCAAATTCAGTTGATAAAAAAGACTTTAATTGATCTTCAGTTTTGCCTTTTTCTTTTGCAATTGTTAGAAGAGTTTTTCTATCTTCTCTAATCGAACTTCTTAATTCTTCCTGACTCATCCCCAGAAATTCAGCAACTTGAGCATGTTTATCCTTCATCATCTCCTTACCACCTCGCATACCCATGCGCCCCCCGAAACCGGGACCTCTGAATTCCTCATTCTCTATCTTAGCTTTAATTTCATTTGCCTGTGACTGGGTAAGTTTGCCATCTGCAACTTTCTGATCGACTTCTTCTTTCGATGCCTCTTTGAACGCACCTTTTAATTTACCTGAATCAACGCCCGCAATTTGAGCAACTCTATCCATGAATGTACCTGAACTATCAGTGCTTTGAGCATAAACAAAAGCACTCCCACCTGCCATTACTGCAAAAGCAAGAGCAGTCAAAGCACCTAAAGCAATTTTTTTACCGCTAAAAGTACTTTTATTATTTGCAACTTCTGAAGTTACTCCAGAAGTATTTGTTTGATTTTTTTCTTCCATTATTAATTGTTGTAGAAATAAATTATGGTCTTAATATTTATTTCCAGTTAAATAGTAGATGTTCAAGATGAAAGGGGGATGAAATTGAAGAATTGAATTTTTATTCGTATATTTGTCAAATTTTCCTGTACTTTATAAGTTTCTCTACCTATTTATCTTCTCACCTTTTACCAAATTACTTTATTACAGCTTTACTTTCCTCCCCCTTGCCCCGGTTTAACTTTTAGCTAAAATAGCTATTATGTCTAAAAAAGCTAAAAAAAGGAATTCAATTCGTGTACCTGGGGTTGTTTATGTGACGACCTCGGACCTTAAGAATAAAACTGGGGAAATTATAGAAAAAGCATTGACTAGTGATAAACCAGTTATAATAGAGAAACATGGAAGGGAGATATTAAAACTTGCAAAGATAGAAGAAAGAAGTGATGAAGAAATAAGAAAACTAGTAAAGAAAAGAGAAAGAGCACTCAAAAAAATCGCAGGTTCTATTCCGGATTTAATGAGTCTTGATGAAATTCGCAGTCATTTTGGACAGGGACCAAGAGAAAATTAAAAATGAAGTTACTACTTGATTCTGATGTAATTATAAATATTCTTAAGCAAAACTATATTTTACCTAAAGAATATTATCAATATGAATTAATAATAAGCAGAATAACTTATATTGAAGTAATGTATGGTATTCTACGTAATAGAAGTAAAAGAAATTTTTTGAGTTTCAATAATTTGATAGATGATTTCTCATTAAAAATTGAGGAAATAGACGCTTATATTTCGTATCATTATTTGATAAATAAATTAGAATTAGAAAATAATGGCCAAAAACTCCCAGATAATGACATTTTTATAGCAACTACAGCAATTGTAACCGGAGCGAAATTACTTACTTTTAATCTTAAGCATTTTAAGAGAATAAGAGATTTACAAATTATTGAACTTGTAAAATAGGTTAAGAATTTAGAATTAAGATAAACTCCGTCCCCTCGCCAAACGTACTATCAACCTCAACGTCAATATTTAATTCTTTGGCCAATTGCTGAGCAATAGAAAGTCCAAGCCCAAAACCTTTAATATTACGATCCTCGGATTCACGGTAAAATCTATCGAAGATTCTTGGAAGATTATCAGGATGAATGCCTACACCTGTATCCTTGATATGAATATATTTCTTTCTACTTTCTACTTTTAACTTTATCATAACCTCCCCGCCCTTTTTATTGTATTTAATTGCATTTTCCAGAATAATAGAAATTAGTCTTTCAAATAAATTCTTATCAGTTTTGGTTATTATTGAATTCTCTGCAGAGTCTATAGCAATTTTAACTTCTTTCGCATCAGCTATTTTCTCAAATTTATGAGAAATTTCCTCTATAAGTTTAGGTAAATTCACTTCTTCAAAATTCACAGAAATCTTCCCATCTTCAAATCTTGCGGCATCTAGAAGATAATTAACAAGATCATTTAATCTATTAATATCCTCAATAGTATTTGAAGTAAATTCCTTATACTCTTCAATATTTGTTTTTTTTGAACGATTCAGAACTTCAGCTTCTGTTTTAATATTTGTCAGTGGTGTTTTAAGCTCATGTGAGGCATCGGAAACAAACCTTTTTTGTTTATTCAAAGTTTCTAAAATCGGTCCAAGAGTTCTTCCAGATAAATAAAAAGACAAGAATGACCCCAGAATTAGAAGCACAGCGTTAAGAAGAATAATATTTTTAAGATTCTCAGCTTTTATTTCCTCAACAAGTGTTTCAACTTCCTCCACCTGCTCCCAGTCAACCATATAACCACGTGGGGGAGGTCGCCTCTCAATATTTTCCCGAACCCGGTCAAACCGCCGAAGTTGCTGATTTTGAGTCTGAACAACAATAAATGAATACAATGAAACTATGAAAAGCAATATAAAAAAATATATTACCGCCAACTTAACCCTCTCTTTTTGATATTTCTTATCCATCGTCAATTCACTCAATACTTACCTAATACGCAATATTTAATCCTCAATTTTATAACCTAATCCGCGAACAGTTTTAATCAATTTTTTTTTATCCGGGAAAGCTTTGTCAATCTTATTCCTCAAATTCTTTATATGCGCTGCAACGACATTTGAAGAAATATCCGCATCATAATTCCAGATATGACTGATTATTCTTTTTTCTGAAAGTATCGAACCTTTATGCATCATCAAAAATTCTAAGATCTTAAACTCACGTCCCGATAGATTAATATTTTCTTCTGATCTTGTCACTTTTATTTCCCTGGAATTCAATTCTAAATCATCGATTTTAAGCACTTCTTCTTTTTGATTTGCCCTACGGATTAAAGCCCGAATTCTTGCCAAAAGTTCATCAAATGAAAATGGTTTTGCAAGATAATCATCAGCACCGATTTCTAATCCTTCAACTTTCTCCTCTACCGCCCCTTTGGCTGTAAGGATAATTACAGGTGTATTAATTTTACGCTCGCGAATTGTTCTTAAAATCTGGAGTCCGCTTATTTTTGGAAGCATAAGATCTAATATAATACAGTCATATTCTTTTGTCCTTGCAAGCTTTTGACCCTCTTCACCATCAAAGGCCGTTTCCACAACAAACTCCTCTTCCGCAAAACCTTTTTTAAGGGAATTTGAGATTCTTACCTCATCCTCAATAATAAGCAATTTCATTAGGCAAATAGTAACAAAAAATAATGAAGATTAAATGAAATTTATCTTCCCCTTGAATACTCTGCATATAAATAATTGAAAACAATTTCAAGAAAATCGAAAGTTCTACTCATACTATGTCTGAGGGAAGTATTATGAATAATGCCGGACAATGTATTTGAAGAAATTGAGTATGTTCTATTAATAATGCCAAACTAACAAGTTCCGACAAGAAATTTTTGAAGCTTAGTGGGGTTAGGAGTTATTGGAAGAATTAAAATATAGATACAGTTGAACTCTGCAGGGATTTTAAATAAACAATCGGCCCAACCTTATCAAATCATAACTATACTCATCGCCAAGGTATCTTTTTGCCGGAGTTAATTGGAGACTTTTGGATTTCTCGAAGGCTTTATGAATTTTCTTTAGCATCTCCTTTTCCGGTTTTAAATAATCGATATCAAAATCCGGATCTTCTTCTTTTATTTTCTCCATATGGGAAATAATTGTTCCTTCTACTAAATTTCTCTCTTTGGAAATCTCTGCAAGTGAAAGTTTCTTCTTTAAATATTCTTTTGTTTCCAGATGAGAAGGAGTTTTAGTGGAAAGATTATTTTTAGTTGAGTTTTTTGTTATCGAAGTACTTTTTGCTTTACGAGATTTAATTTGTGCTGAAATATCTTCTTTATTATTTGATCTCGCATATTCATCTATTTCCTGAATAAATACTCTTCCAAACTTTTCGAGTTTGGCACTCCCCACTCCGGTGATTGCAGAAAAAGTTTCCAAACTTTGTGGATACTTTTGTGACATTTCTATAAGTGAATTGTCCCCGAAAATCACAAAAGGGGGCACTTTCAATTCATCTGCTAGAGATTTACGGATAGCTCTCAACCTCTCAAATAATTCCCTATCAAATTCAATATCCTCACGCTTACCACACTTCCTGCTACCACCTATAACCTCCTTGCCTACTACCTTTATTCTCTCTCTAAAAATCCTTTCAAAAGTAAAACTTCTTCTTTCTTGAATAAACTCCTTTCCCTCATCAGTAACAAAAAGTATCGGATACTCTCCACTTGTTTTTTGAATTAAATTTCTGGAAATTAATTTTATAATAACTGAACGGATTTCATCTTTATCCATTTCTTTTTCTATTCCAAATACAGAAAGTTCATGATGATTATTTTCTACAATATTTTTTAGTCTTTTGCCCTGCAAAACATTTAAAATATAAGCTTCACCAAATCTTTGGCCTGTGCGAATAATTGTAGAAATAATTTTTTGAGCTATTAAAGTGGCATCAAATACTTCTTTGGTGGAATTACAAATATCACAGGAATCACATTTATCACTTTCTACATTTTCCCCAAAATAATTCAGCAAATATTTACGTCGGCATGTATCTAGTTCGCAAAGGTTAATAACCTGCCCAAGTCGCATATATGCATTTTTCTTTTCCTCTTCATCCTCTATAACCCGAATAAAGTATTCATGCTTCATTTTGTCGCCTCTGGAATAAAAAAGCACACATTCAGATGGTAATCCATCTCTTCCTGCACGGCCGGTTTCCTGATAATAGCTCTCTATTGATTTTGGTAAATCATAGTGAATTACAAGTCGAACATTCGGCTTATCGATCCCCATACCAAAAGCTATTGTTGCAACAATTATTTTTGCCTCATCACGGATGAATTTCTCCTGAACACTTTTTCTTTTTTCATTTGGAAGACCGGCATGATATGCTTTTGCTTTAAATCCAAGTTTACGTAAATTCTTTGCTAAATTTTCGGTATCTTTGCGGGAAAAGCAATAGATGATTGATGAATCTTTTTTATACTTTTCTAAAAGTGTAATTAAATTATCCCTCGAATTGTTTTTGGGCTGAATTGAATAATGTAGATTTGCACGATTAAAAGAAGAAAAAAATTCCTTAGCTTCCTTAATCTGCAATTGATTTTTAATATCTTCTTTAACTTTTTCTGTCGCGGTCGCGGTCAAAGCGATAATTGGAACCTTTGGGAAATTTGTACGGAGATTTTGAAGCGAACGATAATCCGGTCGGAAATCATGTCCCCATTCGGAAATACAATGAGCTTCATCGATTGCAAAAAGAGAGAGATTTAGTTCTTTGAGAAAGTCCTGGAACTCATCAGTTGAAAGTCTTTCAGGTGCAACATAAAGTAATTTGATCTCACCCTTTCGAACTCTTGAATAAATCTCACGTATTTCACTGAGTCCCAAAGTGCTATTTACAAATTCTGCCTCCACCCCATTTGCCTGAAGTGCATCGACCTGATCTTTCATCAAGGCAATAAGCGGGGAAACAACTACTGTGACTCCACCCAGAACTATTGCAGGAATCTGGAAACAAAGTGACTTGCCGCCACCTGTAGGCATAAGTACAAAAGTATCATTTCCAGATAAAACATTTTGAATAACCTCCTCCTGAGTCAAGCGGTATTCGTCGTAACCAAAATGCTTCTTTAAGGTCAATTTTAATTCCTGAAGGCTTAGTGGATCCATCTTTATTAAATTAAATTTTAGCAGAATTTGAAGAAATTACTTTATGGAAAGTATTGATATTGTTCTATACCCAGAAGGTAAGTCTGCAATACAATATCATTTACGAATCACTAATTATAGGATATAATAACTCAAATGTATTTCAATAAATTCTTAGTAGTATTACAAAGATGCTAAATACCCAAGAAGTGTTAAGTTTTCATAAAAAGACTCAGGCCACAAAGCCGGTTTAGCTATATTATAATTGGGAAAATGGATATAATCTTTCTTAACTTTATGATAAAGAAATTAATTTTTAAAATATTTATTCTTGTTTTTTTAGGTATATTTATTTTATTTGCTGCACCAATAATCAATGCCGAATCTTCAATTGGCAATCCTGATAAAAGATATGCAGCTCCAGGAGAGAACTTTAGTATTATTGTTGAGGCTCAAAATAATGAGTCAAAAGCAGTAGATAATGTAATAAGCGAAATATCTTTTAATTCCTGTATATCAAAGGACAAAGAGACCCAGATTATTTGTAAAAGTGTCGAAGGAGGCTCATGCCAGGGAAATAAAGCTATAAGAAATTTCGGCACACTCAAACCTAATGAACTCGGATCAGCAAGAGTAGATCTTGCTTTTGCCCCTTCAGCTATTCCGGGAAAAGAGGCTATAGCATGTTCGTGGAAAATTACAGGAATACAAAATGGGAGTCCTGTAGAAATACTCAAACCATGGGATAATGTAGTTATTTTTGTACAGGTCGCACAAAGCAAGGCATCAGCTAAACCTACGACCAGTCCGATTACAATAACTTTAAAGCCTGAAAATGAGCTGGAAATCATTCAAATCTCTCCATCCCCTACCCTATCTGAGTTACCGGAAATAACTTCAAGTCTGGCTATTCCAGCTTCTGAGAATAAACCTATTATAAATGTTTCCAATACACTTTTTGCAGGGATAATTATTATTTGCTGCATTATATTAATTGCACTTATTGCGGGGATTATCAGCTTAGTTCTTTATTATAGGAGAAAGAAGGATTAAAAAAGCAATATTTTTATTTATTTTAAATATCTGAGTCAGATATAAACCTGATATGATTTAAATAATTTTGAAAATAAATATAAAAAATATTCTAAAAAGAAATTTTTATCAAAATTCTCCTAAATTTATTGCCCCAAAACTTTTACAAAACTGGTCCCTGGGATTTTAAGTTTTTTTATTAATTCCAAAACCTCTTTTTTGCTTAAAAGAATCCTGTATTCCATAATTAAATTCTAGCAGAAATTTTTAAAAATGCTCGATAGCAAAAGGATCACTTTATATCATATAGCCTCTGCCAGACCTTTACTGTATGATTTGCCTGTAATGGAAATTATGCAGGAAATTATTATTTTGTTTATAGCTTTTATCGGTATATGGATAGGATCCGGGCTAATATTATCATCTATAGATAAACTTGCAGGAGATATTAAACATTCTTCATTTCTTATTTCTTTTTTTGTTTTAGGATTTTTTACATCACTTACAGAAACAGGCGTAGCCCTTAATTCAATTATAGATAGAACTCCCCAGGTATCTGCCGGTAATTTATTAGGTGGTGTGATAGTTCTGCTGCTTTTTGTTATTCCAATGCTGGGGATTTTTGGTAAAGGGATAAAACTTAACCATGATTTTGGAATAAAAGGAGTTTTATATTGCATATTACTCTTTCTTCTTCCTTTTGTTCTGCTTTATGACCGGGGTTTGAGTGTGATTGATGGATTTATCCTAGTCACAGCTTATTTCATACTTTCTTTTTATCTATTCAAAAGTGATAAAGAAGCCTCCACACCGGCAACTACAGTCCAAATCACAAATACACGTACCAGTCTGCGACATATTCTGACTATAATATTCGGAGTAACATTATTAATTGTCGCCAGTAATTATCTTGTCGAAGAAGTTGTTGCAATCGCATCAAGTCTCAAAGTATCCGCATTCCTTATTTCACTTCTAGTTTTATCGATTGGAACTAATTTACCGGAAATTACATTAGCCATCAGATCAGTATTACAAGGCAAAACCGGAGTAGCTCTCGGTAATTATCTTGGTTCTGCAGTTTTTAATATTTTTATTCTGGGGATTGTAGCAATTATCTCCGGGGGATTTGTAATTGAATCTGCTTTATATATGCCTTTATTAATCTCAATGATCGGCTTTATCACTTTTTATTTTTTTATCAAGTCAAACAACACCCTTTCCAACAAAGAAAGTATGATTTTACTGCTACTTTATATTATTTTTATCTTGCTCGAAAGTTTGGTGAATTTCTAAATAAGAAAATTACTGTGGTGCATTTGTCATTCTCCCTATTTAAGTCTTTCGGATAATATCCAGCCTATTACTATAAAAACTGTAAATCCAAGTGAATAAATATTAAATAGTGATTTTAGAGTAGAAAAAATATGTAGGTTTGGGGAAAAAGACTATATACTTAGTCAAAATGCTTTAAGCGTAATCTTTTATGGAACGACTTGCACCCCAAGCTATACCGACAATAAAGGATGCAGTTGCGATAGTCGGATCAATATCGATTGCGGGAGGAATTTGTAGTAGTGGATGTATTAAATACTGAGAAATCCTATATCCTGCAGAAGCGATGCTTGAACCTATAAAAGTCGTTATGAAAATATCTTTTAATTCTTTAGAACTATCAGGAGAGAGATAGGATGGAATCATTGCCACTGCCCGTCCAAAGCCAAGATATGCAGCATATGCTGTAAAAGTTAAAAGATGGTCTACTACGCCTAGAACCCTAGCTCCTGGTATCAAATCCATATTGTTGATTATAGCATAAAAGACAAGTATTTATCTGCGCTCTTTATTGAATAAGTATTTTCAAGTACAATTGTTTATTCTTTACCGGCCAGTCACCGGTTTTCTAGATAAGAAAATAGCGGAAGAAAGATTTATCAAGTAGAACCGCGTGGGTAAGCCCAGTATAGCTGACAAAAGTCCCACCTTGCCAAGGCCTTGTGGGAGAAACAGGACGGTACGAGTATTTACTCCCTGAATTTAGGCTTAGAAATGAGTTTAGATTCGGGGAGTTTTTGTATTGATTAAAGTGAAAGAAATGCTGGTTATGGAGAGAAGGAAAAAGTTAAAAGTTAAAAGTAAAAAAGAAGGGAATGTAGATATTCGTAAACGTGCTTATATGTTTGCTTTGAATATTTTACTTTTGACAAAGAAACTACCAAATAATAGTTTTGGTTGGGCAATATCAAATCAGATAATTCGTTCTGCAACTAGCATCAGTTCGAACTTAGTTGAAGCGAAAGGAGCAAGTTCACGTGCAGATTTCATAAATTTTTATCATCATTCTCTTAAAAGTGCTAATGAAACTACTCACTGGTTATGCTTGATCCGTGATTCAAAGGAAATTGAAGATCAAGATTTCAAGATTCTTATTGATGAATGTGTCGAAATAACTAAAATAATCGCATCAATAATAATAAAATTAAAGCAATGAAAACTTTTTACTTTTTACCTATAACTTTTAACTTACTATGAAACAATTACCAGACGGACAATACGATTTTAAGGCCACTGAGGAGAAGATACTTAAGTTTTGGAATAGCAAGCCTTTTTTCAAGCCGGAATTTAATGAAAATCCAGATGCGGAAAACTTCACAATTATTTTGCCTCCACCCAATGCAAATGGAAACTTACATATTGGACATATGTCCGGTTATACATACCAGGATTTAATGGCCAGATACCAAAGACTTCAAGGTAAAAGAGTTTTACTTTTGCCGGGCAAAGATCATGCAGGAATACAAACCGAAGTTGTTTTCGAAAAAGAATTAGAAAAAAAAGGTTTAAATAAATTAACTCTAGGCAGAGAAGAATTTTATAAGCAATGCTATGACTTTTGTATGAATGCAGCTTCAAATGCAAGATCCCAGGAAAAAAGGATTGGCCTTAGTGCAGATTATGACCGTGAACTATTTACACTTGATCCAAGAGTTGTAAATACCGTTCTTGATACTTTTATTCGATTGCATGATAGAGGCATGGTTTACAAAGGCGCACGCATCGTAAATTGGTGTATCAGATGCAAGACAACATTGGCGGATATTGATACAGAAAGAAAAGAGCGTGATACTAATATGGTTTATATCAAGTATCCGATCAAGGACCAGCCAGGTAAGTTCATGATTACCGCAACCACCCGTCCGGAAACCATGCTTGGCGATACAGCCCTTGTTGTGAATCCGACTGATGAAAGATATAAAGATTTAATAGGGAAAAAAGTTATTATTCCGATTGCAAACCGGGAAATTCCGATTATTACAAATCCGAGAATTGATAAAGAATTCGGCACGGGTGTTTTAAAATTAACTCCATCCCATGCTCCTGAAGATTATCAAATAGCACAGGAGTACGAGGCAGAAACAGGAAATAAAATTCCTTATATAAATGTAATCTGGAAGGACGGCAAAATGACAGGACCGATTCCGGATAGATACAAAGGGCTGAAGGTTAATGCCGCTAGGGAATCTATTCTTGAGGAATTAAAAACCGGTGGATTTATAGAAAAGGTTGAGAAATTAACTCAAAATGTAACAATTTGTGAAAGATGCAAAAGCGTTATTGAACCGCTAATGTCCTCACAATGGTTTATCACCATTGAGAATCTGAAGAAACCAGCAATTGAAGCTGTAAAGAATGATGAGGTTAAAATTTTCCCGGATGAAAGAAGGAAAATGTTTTTCCAGTGGATGGAAAATCTAAGGGACTGGCCGGTTTCCCGTCAATTATGGTGGGGGTATAGAATGCCTGTATGGTATGCGGGGGAAGTAAAGGAATTTGTTAATGATCAGGGGCAGATAGAGCTAAAACTACTTATGTCATCCCGAGCGAAGCAGAGCGAAGTCAAGGGATCTAATTCTTCGATGCTGCAAAACACTCAAAGCTCTTCAGAAGATAAAGAGATCCTGAATCAAGTTCAGGATGACAAAGATGAGCGATGGGAAAATCTGGATCCGGAAAATCCTGATCATGTTCGTGTTCAAATAGAAAATCCGGGTGAGGGATGGATTCAGGATCCTGATGTATTTGATACATGGTTTAGCTCAGGACAATGGCCTTATGCAACCTTAATGGCGAATGAAGATGATTTTGAAAAATTCTACCCTACCCAGGTTATGGAAACAGGTTATGATATTTTATTC
>CAZHCC010000016.1:0-12369 GCA_964530975.1 uncultured Candidatus Saccharibacteria bacterium | reverse complement strand
CTTACAATATTAAAAAAACTTGGCCTTGAGAAAGTTGCAGTCAAACCCTTTGTGACAAATGAAGTAGAGTTTATGGATGCAGACAAAGAGAATCATCAAAGAATGTCTCATGCCCAAGTTGATTTAGATGATAATAATAATATTCTTAATGAAATTACCCCAATACGTTTTGGTGGTAATTTCTACAATGGAAATGTAAATGAGGTTGACTATATTGATGTAGATCCGATTGTCTCTGCTGGAGTCAATTTTTCACTTATGCCTTTTGGACACCATACTGAGGTTGGTCGTACACTTGTTGCCGCTTCAAATATGAATCAGGCAATTCCACTTATTAATGCTCAGGCTCCAATTGTTGGAACCGGAGTGGAGAAAGATATCGCAAGACTTTCCGGAAGAAGTGTTTATGCAAGGAATTCGGGTGAAGTTGAATATGTTGATGCAAACAAAATTGTAATCGCTATCGGGAAAGGAAAGAAAGATACTTATGTACTTACCAAATTCCAGGGTTCAAATGATACAACTCTAATCCACCATGTCCCTAAAGTCTCGTTAGGACAGCAAATAGAATTAGGTCAGTTGCTTGCAGATGGTGCTTCATCAGAAAATGGTGAATTGGCGATTGGTACAAACCTTGTTGCTGCATGTATGTTCTTTGACGGTATGACATTTGAAGATGGCTATGCTGTTTCTGAAAGACTTCTCAAGAATGGTGCATTAGCAGGAGTTTTGATAAAGACTTATACAAGAGATATCCGTGAAACCAAGCTTGGGCCTGAAGTATTGACTTCAGATATTCCAGGAGTAAATGAAAATATGCTTTCAAAACTTAATGAGAACGGAATAATCCGCAAAGGAGCAAAGGTAAAGACTGGAGATATTCTTGCTGGAATTATTGCTCCTAGAGGTGATGTTGATATTTCCGCAGAAGAAAAATTACTCAGGGCTATCTTTGGTGAAAGTGCTCATGATGTAAAGGATGTCTCACTAAAAATGGCAAATGGTGAGGATGGAATTATTATAGATACACAGGTTCTGGATAGAGATACAGAAGAATTAGGAACAGGAGTGACAAAACAGGTAAAAATCTGGGTTGCAAAGCTGCATTCATTAAATATTGGCGATAAGCTTTGTGATTTGGCCGGTCAAAAAGGAGTTATCTCAAAAATTATCCCTGAAGAGGATATGCCGTATCTGGAAGATGGTACACCTGTAGATATTATTTTCAGCCCTCTATTTTTGAAGCGTATGAATGTTTCTTTATTACGTGAAATGCATTTGGGTATGAAGGCTAAACTTGCCGGAGTAAAGGTGGCTGTTCCACTTTTCACCAAAGCAGATGAAAGTCCTATAGATGAAATGCTAAAGGATATGGGAATTAAATACCAAGAGAAGTATGATTTATATGATGGAAGAACAGGTGAGAAATTTGATCAAAAAGTCGCAGTTGGTATAAAATATATTTTGAAAGTTGCTCATCTTGCAGAAGAAAAAATACATGCAAGATCTACAGGACCTTATACAATTGTTACTCAACAGCCATTGGGAGGTAAAGCTCAATTTGGAGGTCAGAGATTTGGAGAAATGGAAGTATGGGCACTTGAAGCTCATGGAGCAGCTCATGTATTGCAGGAAATGTTGACTATTAAGTCAGATGATGTGGACGGAAGATCCAAGGCGTACGAATCAATTATTCACGGAGATAAGATAGTTATGGACGGTACACCAGAATCATTCAAAGTATTAATTAATGAATTGAGATCTCTAGGCTTGAATATTAAATTAATGAGAGCAGATGGAGAAGAAGTTCAAGTTGATAGGAAAGAATAAAATTATGAAAATATCAAACTTCGATTATCTACAATTAAAATTAGCCTCTCCGGAAGACATCCTTTCCTGGTCTAGAGGCGAAGTCAAAAAGGCTGAGACTATCAATTATAGAACACATAGACCGGAGCCTGATGGACTTATGTGTGAAAAGATCTTTGGGCCAACCAAAGATTATGAATGTTACTGTGGCAAATATAAAAAATATAAATACAAAGGGGTTATTTGCGATAAATGCGGAGTTGAAGTCACAAAAAGATCCGTAAGACGTGAAAGAATGGGACATATTAGACTTGCAAGTCCAGTTACTCATGTATGGTATGCTCATGGTGTACCAAATAAACTTGCTATCATTCTTGACATCCCTCAAAAGAAACTTCAGTCTGTAATTTATTTTTCTAGATACCTAGTTGTTGAATCAGATGAAGACGGAAAGCAAATTTCATTAGAATCAGTTGATGGTAAAATTGATGCAGCGGTTACAGAAGTTGAAGATAAGACTTCAGACCAGATAAAGTCTGAAGAAAATGATTTGGCTGAAAAGTTGAAGAAATTAACCCGTGGCAAAAAAGCAGTCTCTGATGAAACGGAATTAGAAGTAGAGAATCTTGAACATAGAACAAGGCAGAAAATTGCAAAACTAAAGGAAGAAGGTTCAAAGAAAAAGAATGAAGTTGAAGCTGAGATGTCCGTCCTCAAGGAATTAGTTTCAAGAATTGATGTTGGAGAAACTTTAACAGAGGAGGAGAATGTCCTATTATTAGAAAACGATATTTCTTTCTTCAGCTTGAGAATGGGTGCAGAAGCAATTCAATATTTGCTTGAAAAAATTGATTTGGCTTTATTAGCAGCGGAATTAACAAAAGATCTTAAATCTACAAATCTTCAAAGGAGACTTAAAGCTATTGCAAGATTAAGATTAATTAACGGACTTACACAGCATGAGATGCGTCCGGAATGGATGGTGCTTGATGTTGTTGCTGTAATCCCTCCTGAACTTCGACCTATTGTACAAATTTCTGGTGGACGATTTGCTACAGCAGATTTGAATGACCTTTATAGAAGAGTTATAAATAGAAATAATCGTCTTAAAAGATTAATGGATCTTGGAGCTCCTGACGTTATTCTTAGAAATGAGAAGCGAATGCTTCAAGAAGCCGTAGACTCTTTGCTTGATAATGAACATAAGCTTGGTAATCCTGTTGTTAACAAAAGAAAAGTACCACTTAAATCATTATCTGCAACTTTAAGAGGTAAGCAGGGTCGATTTAGACAAAACTTACTTGGTAAACGTGTTGATTATTCAGGACGTGCTGTAATTGTAACGGCTGGAAGAGATCTTAAGATCAATCAAGTCGGTGTACCAAAACATATGGCGCTTGAATTATTTAAACCTTTTGTTGTCCATCAATTAATTGAGAGAGGCTTTGCTGCAAATGCAAGAAGCGCAAAATTCATGATTGACGAGAGAGATAAAGTTGACGATGTATGGAATATTCTTGAAGACGTTATTCAAGGTCATCCTGTACTTATCAATCGTGCTCCAACACTTCATAAACAATCAATCCAGGCTTATTTCCCTATTTTGGTTGACGGTGATGCTTTGAGAATCCATCCATTAATTGTTGAGGGCTTTAATGCAGACTTCGATGGTGATCAGATGGCTATTCATGTTCCTTTAACAAAAGAAGCAATTGATGAGGCCATTGAAAAGATGATGCCAAAGGCTAATATGCTTAAAGCAACTTCAGGAGAATTCTTGATAAATCCTGGAAAAGACCTTGTGCAGGCTATTTACTACTTAACTACGATTTTACCAGAGGAGGAGGGAAAAGAATTTCATTATTTTGCTGATGCAGATAGAGCTGAAAGTGTTTATCAAATGGGTGGAATACATTTACGAGAAAAAATCGATGTATTTATGGATGATAAACTTATAGAAACTACTGTTGGACGAATTCTTTTCAACCAATTACTACCTAAGGGCTTTGACTTCATTAATCTGGTTGTAGATAAAAAAGTTCTCAAAAAGGTCGCTCTTGAGTTATTCAAAAGATTTGATGAGGAACAAGTACTTGCTACATTAGACAAGATTAATGATATTGGATTTAAGTTCTCAACGACATCTGGTTTTTCAGTAGGACTCTCAGATCTTACACCTATTCCAGATCTTGATGCCAGAATCAAGGATGCAATGAGCAGAACCGAAGAAATTGAGAAATACTATCAAATGGGGCTTTTGACTCCAAAAGATAAATCTGAGCAATTTTATAAATTATGGGTTGATGAAGTTGTACCGGGAATAGAAAAGGCTACAAGAGAGCATCTTAAGTTTGGTAATGCACTGAAAGATACTGCAGATTCTGGTTCACGTTATTCATATGACGTTATTAACCAGATTATTGGTGTAAAAGGTCCTATTCTTGATGCTACTCAAAAACTTGTTGAACTTCCAATTGTTTCAAACTATTTAAATGGATTTACATCGTTTGAGTACTTTATATCTGCAAAAGGTGCTCGTAAAGGTTTAGCGGATACAGCACTTCGAACTGCAGACTCAGGATACCTAACACGTAAACTATGTGAGGTTTCTCAAGATTCATTAATTAGAGAAGAAGATTGTGGAACCGATATTGGAATCTTTATCACTACTGAGGATGATATAAGCAGAACTATACCATTTAAAGAAAGACTTATTGGTAGAGTTGCAGCAAAAGATATTTCAGTTAAAAAGAATATATTTGTAGAAGCAGGTGAAATTATTTCTGCTTCTCAAGCCGATTTGATTGCAAATGCAGGCCTCACAAAGGTGGAGGTTCGATCACCCCTCACATGTGTAACTAGATTTGGTAATTGTCAGAAATGTTATGGTTTGGATTATTCAACAAATAAAGTTGTCGGTATTGGAAAAGCAATTGGTATACTAGCAGCCCAGTCACTCGGTGAACCTGCTACCCAACTTGTACTACGTACATTCTATAAGTCCGGAGCTGCAGCTGCAGGAGGTGATATCACTGTAGGTATGCCTAGACTTCAAGAATTATTTGAAGCACGAATACCAAAAGGACAGGCGGTTGTATCAGAAATTCCAGGTAAGGTTGAAATTACCGATGATGGTAAATCCAATAATATTATTACGGTTAGAAATCTAATAATAGATACAATTGATTATCCTTATACACCTGAAGATAAAGTTGTAGTCAAATCATCTATTAAGCAGGTAAAAGCCGGAGATTTATTGATGACGAAAGCAGATGGAACCGAAATTAATTCAACACGAAAAGGTAGGATTACAATCAAGCAGGATCGAATTTTGGTTGAAACACAAGTAACAGAAGAAGTTCAATATAAAGTATCCAATGAGCAGGAATTACTTGTGGCTGATGGTGATGATCTCGAAGCTGGAACCCCAGTTACCAGAGGTAGTGTTGACCCTAGGCAATTATTACAGGCAAAAGGAATGTTTGAAGCTCAAAGGTATATTATCAATGAAATTCAAAGAGTATATCAGGGGCAGGGTATTCAATTAGGCGATAAGCATATTGAAGTTATTGTCGCCCAAATGGGTAGATATGCTAAAGTTGATGATCCAGGAGAGTCACAATGGATTCAGGGTGAAGTTAAAGATAAATATATTATCATGGAAATGAATGATAATCTTAAGGCTACCGGAAAAAAGCAGATTAAATCATCTCCATTGTTACTTGGTATAACTCTTGCTGCACTTAAAACAGAAAGCTTCCTTGCAGCTGCATCATTCCAGGAACAGGTAAGAGTTCTTTCTGATGCTGCATTAATGGGCAAAAAGGACCATTTGAGGGGTTTAAAGGAGAATGTAATCATTGGTAGAATGATTCCAACTGGGGAGAGAGCTAGATTTGATATAGTTGAAGAAGAAGTAATCACTGAGGAGGTTATCAATCAAGAAGAAACTATGGTAGCTGTGGAGTAATAGTCAAAAAGGTCTAGAGTATAGCCTAGGCCTCTATGATTTGATATAATTACTAAATTAGAGTACATTTCGGAAGAAAGATTCGATAGAAAATCATCAGATGGCAACAATTAATCAATTAATTAGAAAACCTAGAAAAAACAAGAAAAGACCAAATAAGTTGTCTATTCTTCATACGAACTTGAACCATAATACTGGTGTCAAGACAACACGGAATAATCCGTTCAAAAGAGGTGTCTGTATATCTGTAAAGACGACAACCCCCAAGAAACCAAACTCAGCTTTACGTAAAATTGCAAGAGTAAGATTATCCAATAAAATGTCTGTTACTGCATATATACCAGGCATAGGACATAATTTACAGGAACACTCTGTAGTATTACTTAGATCAGGTAGAGTAAAAGATCTTGTTGGAGTTAAATATACAGTAGTTAGAGGAGTTCTTGATGCTTCAGGAGTTGATGCAAGAAGAAAAAGCAGATCAAGATATGGTGCTAAAAGACCAAAGGCTTAATTATTTTTATTAAATATTTAACCTGCTGGATAAAACCGGCGGGTTTTTTGTCAATTTTTACAATATGATTTAATAAAATCAAACCATTCTTTCAAGCTCAAGAAGTAATCGTACATGAAGAGCTGGATAATAAGGCTACACATACTTTATTTAGTGCATATGGAATAGAATATAATAGTGCTGACAATTCTTAATTATTTAGTATATATAAATTCTAATAAATAATTAGAAGTACTGCAAAAAATATAGTCTGGTAAATCATTGACCAGCCGGCTTTTTTTGTATCCCTTACTTTGAAAAAATTAAGATATACAAAAGAAAATGCGAAAGTTATAAAAAACCATGATATATAATTTTGAATAGGAATTATATTATCCTGCCATCTCCAATAATCAAGTTTAATGGCATTAGGCTCTAGAATAAAATCAAAAATAACCGATAAAAGTCCGGCTCCAATTGCTGCGAAAAATTTATTTTTAATTAATTTTGTAGAAATATAAGTTGTTCCAAGTATTACAATTACCCAATTAAGTCCTATAATTAAAGGCACATTTAAAACTTTAAACCCTAGAGTTTCTCCATAAATATAATTACCAAAAATAAGTCCGGTTGATGTGCCTATAGCTTCAATTATAATAGTTATTATAGAAATTATAAGAATATAAATAAGAAATTTTATTTCACTTTTCTTTAAAAAAGGATAAATACAGTAAATACCAATAAATAAAAGCATAAATGGGGTTAAAAACAATGCGTATTTTTGGAAGAAAATATTAAAAATCGAACCAAAAAAAAATATACGCAAAAGGAAAGTTTCATTCAATCCAAAAAAATCCTTATTACTAAAAATAATTAAATAAAGCCAGTATTTAAAAGGATTAATTATTTTTATCTGCAAATTTGTTTTCATGCTTTAAAATCGCCTCTATAGCAAGTTTACCAGAGATTAAAACAAGTGGTATACCTCCGCCCGGATGAGCGCTTCCACCGCAAAAATATAAATTTGAATATGTTTTTGATTTCGCACTTTGTCTTATAAAAGCCGCAAATTTAGAATTCGATGAAATTCCATATATAGAACCTTTAAAACTTCCAGTACTTAATTCAATTTTTCTAGGATGAAGAATTTTTTCAAGCTTTCTTATTACATTAAAACGCAATTGTTTAATTAAATTATCCCAGTCCTGACCATGATTTGCTGCCTGCAAAACTTTAGCTTTCGTAAATTTCCACTTTAAAACCCATATGCGCAAGATGGATTGCTGCAGACATACTACCAAGTCCAGCTCCGATAATTATGATTATATTAGACATCTATATTTAAAGTTTAATGCAAAAAGTTGAAAATTCAAAGACTGGAGGTATAGGTTTTTGGCGATAAAACTAATTTATGCCATCTAATTCATATCAGGATTTAGAAATAATCACTTCTAAATTGACACTTTCAGTATGTATCAAGATGACATTATTAGAATATCATTATATATTTATCTAGTAATGAAAAAAACTATTAGCTTTATTTTCGGTCCAAATGGTGCAGGTAAGGGAACTTTGGCAAGACATATTGCGGAAAGCTTTGACTATTATCACTTAAATACTGGAAATACTCTCAGAGACTGGGTCTCTGCAAAAAGACGATTTGATGTATTGGATCAAATAGATGCCGGTGAATTTGTAGATGATACTATCTTGCGTGAGGCGCTCGAAGAGAAGTTCGCACAAGTGGGACATGTCAAGAAAATATTAGCAGATGGAGTTCCTCGAAAGCTTAGTCAGGTCTCAATAGTCCAGGAAATTTGTAAAAAATTCAGATATGAACCTGAATTTATAATTGTAATGAGCGTAGCACTTGAAGTACTTTTGGAACGTGTAAAAGATCGTGTCATTGCTCCAGACGGACATGTTTATCATATGACACTCAATCCTCCACCCAAGCACTTTAAGCTCAGTGAATTGCATGCAAGACCAGATGATAGACCAGATATAGTTCGTAAAAGATATGAATATTATTCAGTTTATACTTTGGAGTGTTTGAGTGATCACTTCTTCAAAAATTGTCAGATCTCCTCCATTGACGCTACACAATCAATACCACAAGTCTTCAGTGAGGCTGAGGATTTTATCAATGGCATGAGGGACTAATAAATTAAAAAATGATAATTTCACAACTAATATTTTATATTATTCATATTGGTGCAAAAACATTTTTTCCCTGACTTCAATCCAGAATTAATTCTTAGTGGTGGCCAGGCCTTTCACTGGACAAAGGAGTTGGTGTTTTATTTAAATCTATCTTTAGTCTCATCTAAAAGGTATTGATTAATTATATTAACCAACTCCCAAAAAAACATGCTATAATTCGTATAGAATGGATGCATTCCTTTATTTAATATGCTGCCTTGCAATAATAGTTATTATACTAATTATTGCCGGTGTAAAAATCGTACAGCAACAGTCAGTAATGATTGTAGAAAGACTTGGGAAATTTAACCGAGTATTATATCCAGGTATTAATTTAATTATACCTTTTATTGACTCAGTAAGATCAACCCAGTATTTATTTATTCAGAATCTTGATTTCCAAATCGTTGCTATAACATCCGATAAAGTAACAATAACTTTGGATACAACTCTTGTATACCATATTATGCCGGATAAGGTTGCAGATGCTTATTATTCACTTGGTGATCCTATAGCTGTTATCAAATCAACTTTAGAAAACAGTATTAGAAGCTATGTTGCAAATCAAACTCATGAAGAAATACTTCAAAAGAGAGATGAGTTAACTCAATATCTTATTGAACATTTAACTATCAAATTTGAAGAATGGGGTCGAGTTATTGACGCATTTCAAGTTAAAGATGTAATTCTTCCAATAGAAATCACTAATGCGATGAGTAGAGTCATTGCATCAAAGAGATTGCAGGAAGCTGCTGAATTTGAAGCTAATGCTAGTAAAATTCTCAAAGTTAAAGCGGCTGAAGCTGATAGAGAATCACGGAAACTATCCGGTTTGGGTGTTGCAGAAGAAAGACAAGCCATTATAGATGGATTAAAACTTAGCATTGAAAATATGCAAAGTGCAACCGGAGCAAATACGAATGAAGTTATGAATGTAGTAATGCTTACGCAATATATGGATGCGTTAAAAGCTATTGGTACTTCCGAAAACTCTAAACTTATTTTTATGAATTCAAATCCAGGTTCAATGGATGAAGTTATGCAAAATATGTTGGGATTTATCAAAAGTGACCTGAGGTAGTTTTAATTAGTAATAATTACAAATTCTCATTGTCATCCCGGGCTAGTCCCGGGATCTTTTATTGTTTCTCAATCAAGAGATCCTGAATAAGTCTTACGCTTTGCTCCAGACTTTTCAAGATGACAACTCAATGAAAATTCTTCCACATAGACATAAAACCCATTTAATATAAAATAAGAAATACGTGTCAGAAATAATTCAGGTTAAAAACCTCATCAAAAGATATAAAACCGCTGATAAAAATTCAGTTGATGATATAAGCTTTAATGTAAATGAAGGCGAATTCTTTGCTTTTCTTGGACCAAATGGTGCTGGAAAAACCACGACAATTTCAATTCTGACAACAACACTCCAAAAGACTTCGGGTGAAGTTTTTATTGACGGACTTGAAATTGATATTGACGCTTCAATAATAAGAAGCAGAGTGGGAATAATTTTTCAAAAGCCCTCAATTGATGAGAATCTTAATGCTGAAGAGAATATTCGTTTTCACTCAATATTATATGGTTTATACAATTTTGCCCCAACCTTCAAACTGATGCCTAAATCATACAGGGATAGGGTTGTGGAGTTGGCGGAGGTAATCGGTATAAAAGAAAATTTATTTCAACCTCTCAAAACCTATTCCGGCGGTATGAAAAGAAAGCTTGAAATTATTCGCAGCTTAATGCATTCTCCTAGAGTTTTATTCCTGGATGAGCCAACAGTTGGACTTGATCCCGAAAGCCGCAAGAATTTATGGAATTATATTCAAAAAATTCGCAAAGAATCTGGAATTACTATTTTTCTTACTACACACTATCTAGATGAAGTCGAAGGTGCAGACACAATTTGTATTATTAATAAAGGAAAGGTCGCCGCTCTTGGGTCGCCCTCTGAGATAAAGAAAAAATTAGCGTATGAGCATGCAAAGATTTCCTATGAGAAATCAAATGAAAAATCTTTGGAAAAGGAAATAACTACTTTAGGTTTTAGTCCTAATATCAAAAATGATTTTATTGAAGTACCAATTAATAATTTTGAAGAAGTAAAAAAACTTATCACATCACTCAAAACACCAATCAAAGATTTGGATATCCAAAAGCCAACACTTGAAGAGGCATATATTGGAATTATAAAAGAGGAGGTCATGGATTTATGACTTTGAAAAAAAACTTAAACTCAATACTTGTAATTGCATATCGTGATTTACTTAAATTCCTCAAAGATAGACCAAGAATTCTTGCAACCTTCATTTTCCCTGTAGTTTTTATTGGAATATTAGGTGGAAGTTCTCAGGCAAATTTATCCAGTCAAACTGGTTTTAATTTCCTTTTATTCACTTTCACAGGTGTACTTGCACAAACTCTTTTTCAGTCTTCCGCTGGTGGAATTGTTTCATTAATTGAAGATAGGGCAAATGATTTTAGTCAGGAGATGTTTGTTTCTCCGACTTCAAGGTATGCAATTCTTTTTGGTAAAATTCTTGGTGAATCAATGGTTTCTTTATGCCAGGCTATAGGTATTATTGCATTTGCTTTCCTTATCGGAGTACCTATAACATTTACTCAGATATTAATTGCGATTCCTGTAATGGTAATTGCATGTCTTTTTGGTGCAGCCTTTGGCATACTTGTTCTCTCAAACTTAAGTTCTCAAAGGACAGCTAATCAGATTTTTCCTTTTATTATTTTCCCTCAGTTTTTTGTATCAGGTGTATTTACTCCAATCAATAATCTTCCACTTCCGCTGGATATTTTGTCGAAGATTGCTCCAATGACTTATATCGTAGATTTAATGAGAAATATTGTATATTACGGAACTGATGAATACAGTAAGGTTGTTTTATTCCCCTTATGGGTTGATTTAACAGTAATTGGAGTATTATTTACACTATTTCTATTTATAGGAACATGGTTATTTGTTAGGAATGAAAGGAATCGATAATTAGTTAATAATTAAAAGTTAAAAGTCGGGGATGTAGTTTGTTATTCCTGAAAATACTTTGATCAATTTGGGATTTTTGGAAAGGGAATTGTTATGGCAGCATTTAAAATTAAAATTTATGGGAAAGTTCAGGCTGTAGGATTTAGGTTTTTTTTAAGGAAAAAGGCTGAAGAACTGAAGGTTAGAGGATATGTAAAAAATAACGCTGACGGATCTATAGAGCTATATGCTATTGGAGAGGAAGAATCAATCAATCATTTCCTTGAACATTGCAAAAAGGGATCAGCAAATGCAGATGTTAAGCTTATCGAGGTTGAACTAACAGATCCTATTAATTTCAAGGATTTTGAGATTAGGAAGTAAATAATTGAAGTATTAACCTGAATTAAATTTGAATACTCTATTATTGAAAATAAGCGAATTTATTGTGAAAGTCTGATAAAATACCTAAATTGAAAGAATTAATAATAAAAATTGAAAGAATTGTACCTGAAGGTAAAGCTTTGGGGTATTCAAGTGAAGTAGGCTTTGAAAAAAAGAAAATATATGTTTTGGGAGCATACCCAGGTGAAAAGGTACTAGTTATGCCTTATAAGCAGAAAAATGATTTTATAGAAGCCAGGCTTATAAAGGTCATTGAACCTTCAGAATTTCGAGTAGAGCCAATTGAA
The DNA here is from genome assembly GCA_964530975.1 of uncultured Candidatus Saccharibacteria bacterium. GTDB lineage: Bacteria > Patescibacteriota > Dojkabacteria > JAOAGR01 > JAOAGR01 > CAZHCC01. The sequence continues at coordinate 217 of CAZHCC010000016.1, read as the reverse complement.
TCACATCATGTAAGTCATTCTCCATGGCAAACTGCTAAATACGAATATCAAGTTGAGCTTAAAAAGGAAATTTTGAAGAAATGTTTTGTCAGTCTTGCGAATACGGATATAAAGGATATTGAAGTCTTTGCCTCTCCCAAAAAATTTGGATACAGAACTAAATTAGAATTTTCATTTGACCAGGATTCATTTGACAAAGATGGTAATAAAATTGACT
>CAZHCC010000015.1:0-12473 GCA_964530975.1 uncultured Candidatus Saccharibacteria bacterium | reverse complement strand
TAGCATATTTCTTCATCGTTTCCATTCCATGTCCGACGTAAATAAATGTTTTACCCTCTTTTATCATATTCTCTATTACTTTTAGTGCCTTTTGCTGGAAACCAATATCTCCTACCGCAAAAACTTCATCAAGAAGGTAAATATCACCTTTCGCCTGAGCTGCTACCGCAAAGGCTAGTCTTACCTGCATACCGGAAGAAAACTTTTTAAGCTGAAGATTTTCAAATTCCCTTAGCTCTGCAAATTCAAATATCTCGTCATATTTATCATCTACTTCCTTTTTCGTCATACCAAGAATGATGCCGTTTAAATAAACATTTTCTTTTGCTGTAAGATTTGGATTAAATCCTACTCCAAGCTCTAAAAATGGAATAATTTTTCCCTGCATTTCAATCTGTCCGGAATCAGGCTCATATATTCCTGCAATAATTTTTAAAAGAGTACTTTTGCCGGAGCCGTTTTTACCTATTATCCCAAAAAATTCGCCTCTTTTAACTTCAAAATTTATATTTTTTAATGCCCAAAATCTTTCTCTTTTTTTTGCTTTTTCCTCTTCGCTTTTTCCTTTGAATAAATCCCAGAAATAAGCTCTTATATTATCATGACTTTGTTGCAAAGCAGGAAAAGACTTGCTTATATTTTCGATTTTTATAACAGTATCTATCATTTTAAAAGTATTCAGCAATTCTTTTTATTGATTTTTTATAAAATAAATATGAAAAGAATAAAAGTATCAAAATTATTGCTCCCCAGATAAATACAATATACTGATATGTTATATCTTGCTTTAAAATTGCATTTCTCCCACTTGTCAAAAGCACGGATAAAGGATTTGCCCTGGTAAGAAGAAAGTCAAAAAATTCAGATTTTTTAATTATATTGTCTATAGAATAGAAAACTGGGGTTGCCCAGAATAACACTTGATTCAAAAGCTCCCAGATTTGCTTTAAATCTCTAAACCTTACATAAATTACACTTATAGTCATAGAAACGGCGAGTATTAGAATATAAAGTATTCCAGCTGTAAAAAAGAACCATAAAATCTGGTAAAGGGATGGAATTATATTTTGAAAAACAAGAAATACTGCTACAACAGCTGAGTTTATCAGAAAATTTACTACAGCTATTGCGGTGGCAGAAATTAATACAATATACCTTGGGAAATTTACTTTTGTTATAAGGCCGGCTCTTGAAAGGATAGATTCAAGTCCCATATTTGTTCCATCGCTCCAGAATGTTATAAAGACATTTCCTATCAGCAGGTATAAAGCAAAATTAGGTTCGTTAGAGGGAAAAACTTTTGAAAGCACAAAATACATTATTAGGAATATACAGAAAGGTTTCATTAAAACCCATAGAAAGCCCAGAAAAGAATCATTATATCTTAATTTGAAATCGGTTCTAAATAACTGCCATATAAGATCAAGTGTATTTTGCTGTTTTAAGCTTTTAAGCATAATTTTTACCTGTTATTTTATTACAATATAATAATTAAACAAAGAGATTGATTGAATATGGCATCATTTATGCCTGATAAAATTCGGAATTTAAAATTCTTAATTCTTAATTTCCAATTCATTTCCGTATCCATCAGGATTTTTTCTTGTCCAATTCCATTGATCCTTAAGGGATTCTCTTATATCTCTTTTCGGCGCCCAGCCAAGATATTCTCTAGCTTTCTCACTCACTGCGAAAACTGTGATTGGATCTCCTTCACGCGGCTCAACTACTTCATAATTCAGTTTTTTACCAGTAATTGCTTCTGCAAAATCAAAAATTTCAAGACAACTTGTTTTTGTTCCGGTTGAAAGATTTAAAATAATCATTTTCCCCTTTTCAATATCTTTTTCCGCCGCAAGTATATGAGCTGAAGCCAAATCTGAAACGTGAATATAATCTCTTTCCTGAGTTCCATCTGAAGTTTGAAACTTATTCCCGAATAAAAGAATTTTTTCTCTTCTTCCAACTATTGTTTGCATAACAAGGGGCGATAAACAAGTGCTTGCACTTGGGTCTTCTCCAATTTCTCCTGAAGAATCGGCTCCAATTGCATTGAAGTATCGGAAGGAAACTGATTGCAGTAAATATTTTTTTGTATATTCATCTACCAGTTTTTCCATTTCAAGTTTAGTTTTACCATATACACTAATTGGTCCTGTAGGAGTCTCTTCTGTAATCGGTAAATCTTTTGCCATACCATAAACTGATGAAGATGATGAAAATATTATTTTTTTCACATTATTTGCATTCATTGCCTCCAAAAGATTCTGAGTAGCTTTAACATTATTCTCGTAATATTTTTCAGGTTCCTTTTGACCTTCACCCACCGATTTATAGGCCGCAAAATGAATAATGACATCTGGCTTTGTTTCTACTAATGCACTACCGATATCTTCAATATTTCTTAAATCGCCTTTAATAAAAGTCAATCTTTTACCCGCTAATTTCTCTACTCTTTCTATTGCCTGTTTATAACCTCTTTCTAAGGAATCAAAGACAATAACATCATGATTATTTCTAAGTGCTTCTAGTGCAGTATGCGACCCAATATATCCAGCTCCACCTGTTACAAGAATTTTCATATTTTTATATTAGTACAATTATTATTTATATTTTGGGTTTAGTTTATCTTGTTATTTGTGCGGTAGGTGTACTTATTGGAGTTGTTGATGGTTTTATATCACCCAGTATTTTTTTAATCTCAGCTTCTATTGTATTAAAATCTGCAATTGTTGACTGTCCCGCTGAATTAGCTGGACCTCGAACTTCTTTATCATTTATTAAAACAGTCGGTGTGCTTGAAATACCTTTTGCTTCTGCTTCTTTAATATATTGATCTATTACAGACTTATATTTCCCTGATTTGAATGACTCTTCGAATCTGGCTATATCAAGACCATTAATTTGTTTTGCCAATTCAATTAACCTTGAGTCTGTCCATGAAGCAAGATTGCTTTGATCAGGTTGTTCTTTGTACAGCAATGTTACATATTCAAAAAACTTCCCCTGCTCCCCTGCTGCTTCTGCCGCTTGAGCAGCATTATCTGCTTTTATATGAATTGCCAGTGGATAATGATGATAAACCAGTTTAATCTTATCCTCATATTTCGCCTTTAATTCAGGCTCTACATTTTCCCAGAAGAACTTACATCCCGGACATTGTAAGTCTTTGTATACTGTAACAACTACTTTTGAGTCCTGTTTGCCCCAGCTTCTCTCTACTTTTTTGGCGGGTTCAATATTTGATTTTGGAATAATACTGATTATTCCCCAAATGCCTATAATTCCTACTGTCAAAATAATAATAGAAATTGTGATTGGATGTTTTATTATGTCTAGAAATTTTTCCATCCTGTAATTCTACCTTATTGCGTGAAAATTAAAAATCTCAATTTTCATTTATTATTCATTTTCCTCTGATAAATACTATAAAAATGTGATCCAGACAGTCCAAATACAATACCTATTAGTAAAGCAATTGCAAGTGCTGCAGATGACTTGAGAATTTCATGAATTTTTCCCTCGGATGAATTATCGACCCTGCCCTCAGGTTCATTTAAAAATAGATCTATATAATTTATTATAAATTCCTCTCCCGGATATTCCCATATATTTCCTGCAACTTGTGAAATTGTATTTTGTTGATCATCACTCAGAAAGATAATATAGTCCGAAGCACTTTTAGGCAGCAAATTCATGTCAAAAGAATACCAACCTGATAAGTAGACTTTAAATTCATCGCCTTTTTGTTTATTTCCTTTAAATGTTCGTAATACCTGGATTGTTGCAGACTTTTCTTCCTTCTCAAACTTTACAAACTGGAATCTGCCTATAATGACAGTGTCAGAATTTTCATAAAGCTGTATATCCATCTTAGGTTCTTTATAACTCAATGCAAAAGTAGTATTTGTAATTGAAAATAAAAAAACAAATATAAATAAAAATATATTTAATAATTTAATTTTGCTGCTCATATTTATATCTCTATATCAATGTAAGGTTACAAGTTCTAATCTTAAATCCTTAATCCACAATTTATAATCCTCACTACTTTACTTTAATATATAAATGGCTAATATTCAGCTGTATGAAAAAACGAATTGCCATAAACGGATTCGGCCGTATTGGTCGACTTGTATATAAAGCTTTGCTTGAGAGGAATTTTCTTGATGGTAAGGTTGAAGTTGTTGTCGTTAATGACCTGGTACCTGCCGATAATTTAGCCTATCTTTTGAAATACGATAGCATTCAAGGCCGTCTAAATATGGATGTTAAAGCTATTGATGAAAATACGATTCAAGTTGGTGAAAATACTTTTAAAACTCTTGCTATGAAAGCAACTCCTGCAGAACTTCCATGGAGTGAATATAATATTGATATTGTTATAGAATCTACTGGTCTGTGGACCAAAAGACCTGATGCTGAAGGTCATCTTAAAGCTGGTGCAAAGAAAGTTTTGATTTCTGCACCAAGTGATGAGGATGTAAAAACAATTGTAATGGGGGTTAATGATGATACATATTCAGGTGAAAACCTTGTATCAAATGCAAGTTGTACTACGAATTGTTTAGCTCCTGTTGTTCATGTATTAATGACAGAAGGTTTTGGTATTGAAGAAGGCTTGATGACTACTGCGCATAGTTATACAGCAACACAAACCATTATGGATGGCCCTTCACGTAAGGCATTCCGCGATGGCCGTGCTGGTGCACTTAATATTATACCTGCAAGTACTGGAGCTGCAAAAGCAGTGGGGCTGGTAATTCCTGAGGTGAAGGGTAAGTTGACTGGTATGTCCTTTCGAGTTCCCACAGCTACTGTTTCTGTAATTGACTTAACTTTTAGAACTACCAGAGAAACATCCCTTGAAGAGATTAATGCAGCTATGAAGAATGCAAGTGAAACTTATCTAAAAGGAGTTCTCGGATATACTACAGATCCTGTTGTCTCAAGTGACTTTATTCATGATTCTAGATCAAGCATTTATGATGCTGGCGCATCAATGCAACTTAATTCAAGATTTTTCAAATTGATCTCCTGGTATGATAATGAATGGGGGTATTCAAATAGAGTTGCAGATCTTTTGGGGAAGATGGTGGAATAGTGAAACTTCTTCGACTTTGTCATGCTGAGCTCGACTCAGCATCTCTGGACTCTCTAGATTTACAAAGTCTAGAGATTCCGGTTCGAGCCCGGAATGACAAAGAAGGGGAGGATGAATGATTAATTAAACTGTTAAGCAGTTTGGAATGTTAAATGGTTTAGAATGTTATACCTAATTCTAACTTTCTAAACCTTCCAAACCGAATAACTAAATTAGAAATGTACACCAAACCAAATTTAAACAATTTACTCACTGAAAAGCTTTTTAAACTTAATGAAGCTTCCGGTAAAAGAGTTTTAGTTCGAACATGTCTAAACGTTTCAACTGACGACGAAGGTAAAATTAAAGATGATACCAGGCTTATTGAAGCTTTGCCTTTAATCCAATCTTTAATTGGAAATTGTAAAAAAATAATTATTACCGGACATTTAGGTAGACCGGAAAATAAAGAAAAGAAATTCAGTTTCTGGAATATTGCAGAAAGAATGGAAGCAGAACTGAGAAAGTTAACTGATAAATCGGTGAAAGTTAAGCTTGTAGAAACTCTTGAAGAAGTTGAAGGAATTGAAGCAAGCGAGATAGAAAATGAATTTACAGTAATTCTTATTGAAAATATTCGGTTCTTCCCTGACGAAGAAAGCAAGGATCCGGATAAAAGAATGCCTTTTGCAAATGAACTTGCCACTTTAGCAGATATTTTTATTAACGATGCTTTTCCAGATTATAGGGAATCAGCATCAACTTATGACATTGTAAAGCTACTTCCATCATTTTTAGGACCTAGTTTTGCAAATGAAATAAACAATTTAACAAAATTAAGTAATCCAGAAAGACCTTTTATTGCAGTTCTGGGTGGGGCAAAACTATCTGAAAAGCTTGACGCACTCAATTCCCTACTTCCAATTGCAGATAAAGTAATTATCGGTGGCGCAATGGCTTATACACTTCTTCAGGCAAAAGGAATTTCAACTGGAAAAAGTTTGGTTGAAAGTGACAAGTTACAGGTTGCAAGAGAAATGATTGAGAAATATTTTGATAAATTAGTTTTGCCGGTGGATCATATTATTGCTGATGAATTTAGAGATGGAGACATATCATGGTTTAAAGCAACTAGTGATGTAGAAATTCCTGAAGGAAAAATAGCACTTGATATTGGCCCAAAAACAATTGAACTTTTCAAAGGTGTAATTTCTAATGCAAAATCAATTCTTATGAATGGACCAATAGGCGTATTTGAATGGGAACTTACTTCTAAAGGTACAAAATCAATTCTCGAAAGTATTATTGCAAATACAAATGCTTATAAACTTGCAGGAGGAGGAGATTCAATAACTGCAGTCAATAAATTCAATATAAAAGGGTTCAACCATATTTCCACTGGAGGCGGTGCCATGCTTGCAATTCTTTCATACGATAAATTTCCGACTCTGGATGTGATTTTGGATGCGTAAACTTTTTTACCCACAATGTCATTCCGGGCCCGACCCGGAATCTCAGAACTTTGTAGATCTAAATTGTCTAGAGATGCTGAGTCAAGCTCAGCATGACAGATTTATATTAAATACACTATCATCCTAATATAATGAAAATAAAATTTTTCGAATGGGCTGATTATGAGGATAGGGTATTTGAAAAAATGCATGAAAGTTTTGATCTTCCTGGATATGAGCTTGATTTAACGAGTGCAAAATTCAATGCTGATTTATGTAAAGGGTTTGATGCTGTGAGTATTTTTGTTGATAGCCGTATTACAAATGAGGATCTGGATAAATTAAAAGAATTTGGACTGAAGATGATTCTGCTTCGCTGTGCAGGCTTTAATATGCTTGATACTGAATATGCAAAATCACTCGGAATAAAGCTTCTAAGGGTTGCAAGTTATAGCCCTGAAAGTATTGCAGAGCATGTTTTTGCATTACTGCTTTCCCTGGTACGTAAACTTATGGTTGATAGAAGAAAACATGCTGAACAAAAAGATGGACGGGAGATTACCCAAATGGGTTTTACACTTAAAGGTAAGACAATTGGATTTTACGGATTTGGTCATATTGGACAAATGACAGCAAAAATTGCCAAATATGGCTTTGATATGAATATTTTGTATTTTGATCCATTTACAACATCAGATAATCTAGATTACAGAAAGGTTGAAAATCTTGAAGAACTTTTTTCCAAAAGCAATATTATCTCAATTCATACACTTTTGAATGATGAAACAAGAAGATCCATTAATTCCAAATACTTTTCACTCGCAAAAGATTTGATCTTGATAAATACAGCAAGAGGTCCGATCGTTGATACAAAGGATGCTTTGGAAGCTTTACAAAATGGTCATTTAGCAGGACTCGGTCTTGATGTTGTAGAAGAAGATGATTCATATTGTAATCTTCCATATCTGGATAATGTTGTGCTTACTCAGCATACAGCTTTTTTTACAGATGAAGCCGTAGAAAGTATTTTGAGACAGACATTTGAAAATATAAAGAACCCGGCGCAACAGAATATTGTGGTTTGAGCATGGCATAAATAGTCTAGAGATACGGATCAAGTCTGGCATGACAAAGTTAAGTATCCTCATACCTACCCAATATACTCTATTGACCTTCCAAGAACATATTCAAGTGAATTTCTGACAATCTCATTATATGATGGATGTGCATGAATTGTGCTAACTACTCTTTCTATATCCAGATCGAGGGCTATAATATTTGTATATCCCTGAATAATCTCTCCTGCCATTTCTCCAATCATTTGTACTGCAATAAGTTTTTTAGTACTTCTCTCTATCCAAAGCTTAACAAATCCATTCTCATGACTTTCAAGGACTGATCTTAAATTTGCTTTAAACGGGTACTTGAAAACATCGATATTTGTTAAATCCTGCGGTACTTCACCCACGGTGGCAATTTCCGGCAAAGTAAATAATATCGCTGGTATAGCCTTATAATTCATCTCTCTCTTATTTCCCATAATATTCTCCGCAACCGTTAGTCCCTGTTCCACAGCAACATGTGCAAGAATGCTTTTGCCTGTTGCATCACCAATCGCATAAATATTTTCTATCGATGTCTGCATAGAATTATTGGTTTCTATTCCTTTAAGATTATAAGCAAGCCCTACTTCATCTAATTTTTCATGATTAATATTTGCTTTGTGGCCAATGGCTATCAAATTCATTGGAGAATTTAATATAAATTTCTCTCCAGTGGAAATTTTCTCAATCTCTACTTTGGCATTAGAAATATCAAGAACTTTATGACCGGTCAAAACTTCAACTCCAAGTTTTTCTAATTCCTGCATCGCTTCATGAGAAATATCTTTATCAAAAACTGAAAGAATACGATCTGCATATTCAATAATTCTGACTTTAGTTCCAAAATGAACGAACATAGTTGCAAATTCCAATCCGATAATTCCACCACCTACAATAGTTAGCTCATTTGGTAATTTATCAATTGTAATCAGTCGGTTGGAATTCACGATCGATGTGTCATTTTTCTTCAAAAATTCTGGAATTAAAGGTCCAGAACCTGTCGCGATAACTATATTTTTGGCAATAAATACATGAGAATTTACCCTTACGTGATTTGCATCAAGAATTTCACCTTCTCCCTGGATTAAATCGATATTCCAATGAGAAAGAAGCTGTGATATATGGTTTCGGGATTTTTCTATTATTTGGTCCCGTCTATGAGCTATTTTATTGAAATCTATATAATGTTTTTCCGGATAAATACCATAATGTTTGGAATTATTAAATGCTCTTGCAAGCTTTGCGGATGCAATCATCGCCTTGCTGGGTGTACAGCCCCAATTAATACATATTCCTCCAATTAAGTCTCTCTCCACTATGGCCACTTTTACACCAAGCTGTGCAAGCCTAATCGCGCAGGTATAACCAGCAGGACCTGCACCGATAACTATTGCAGTATATGTTGATGAAGTTTCCATTTTTATAGCTCAGGTTACAGGATATTTAATTAATAGTTAAGAGTTAATAATTAATAGTTCGTTTTTTGAGGCAAATACGATCAAGGGATAGATTTGCGGTAATTTGGTACGATGAGTCTGTATCTCTACTATAGATTTGTCTTATGCTAATTCAAAAGGTCCACCAGTACTTATTGGGATTAATAATCTGGAACTCTATTATTTCCAAGCCCTCAGCTTCAAGCAAGGCCTGTTGTAATTTGCCTTTGTCACCAAGTTTTGATGCACTGATAAAGCCATCACGATTTACTACCCTATGCCAGGGATATTCTGCCATTTCTAGTTCATTGATACCGCTTAAAATAAACCCAACAATTCTTGCATTCATTCCAGTAATCCTGGCAATTTGTCCATAGGATACAACTTTACCCGCAGGTGTATATTTAACTAAATTCAAAATCATTTCTTTATTCGACATAGTAAATAGTTTATCAAAGACTTTAAAATTTTATTATAACCCTATACCTAGTAATACTCAAATACATAATACTTTAATACTTTAATACTTTAATACTTCAATCAATAATACTACAATACAACCTGTTAGAAGAATGATCATCTTAAATTTAAAAACATATACAGAAAGTGCCGGAGAAAATAATACAAATCTTCTTCGAGCAATAACTGAAGTGGTTAAGGAATATAATGTTTCCGACAAAGTTATGACTGCACCTTCAATGCTTGAGCTCAATAGCTCAAATCAGTCATTTCCTGAACTTATAATTATCGCTCAATCAGTTGATAATTTACAACCAGGTTCTACAACAGGATGGACACCAGCCAAAAACCTTGTTGCCGCTGGTATTAAATATGCTTTATACAATCATAGCGAGCATAGAATATGGTCAGATGCAATTATTGATAATATTAAGGCGATGCAGGCAGATGGTTTGAATATTATTGTCTGCTGTGAAAATACTGTTGAAGCCCTCAAGCTGCTTGAAGCTCAGCCCTATGCTATTGCATTTGAACCAAAAGAGCTTATAGGTAGTGGAAACTCAGTATCGACATATCAGATGGAGTCTGTTAAAGAATTTATTGAGATTGTAACGGGTAAGTCCCTTGCCTTTATTGGTGCAGGAATTTCCACAAAAAAGGATATCTCAATGGGGATTCAATTAGGAGCACAAGGATTCCTTTTAGCTTCAGCTTTTGTGAAAGCTTCAGATCCAAAAGCAAAATTAGTGGAATTACTTGAGGGGGGATATATTTAGTTAAAAGTTAAGAATTAATAGTTAGAGGTAGAAAAATACAGAAAAATATTTATGCTTGATTATGACCATGGTATAGAAAATCGACCAAGTATTGAAGATGCAGAAAGCTTTGCTTGGTTTGTAGATAATACAAATCAATCTACACTCTCAAGTTTTGGTCTCCCACTTTTATAGCGAGATGGGATTAAATTACCATTAGATATGTTATTTAAATCTATTTCATTAAATCCGTTCCAGACAACCACAGCTTCGTTTACTACCGAGTCAATAAAGCTTTCTTTCTTTTTGATCAACTCCATTATTTCATCTTCTGTATAAACAAGTGGATCCATTAAAGGCAAAATATCATCTTCATTCAAGAGTCTTTCAAGATTTGCTTTTCTACGAATAAATCTTTCATGAGAATCACTTACAATTATAAGCAAATCAATAGATGAGTATTTATGCTGCTCGCCATTTGCATAGCTACCAAAAATACTTATTTCCAGAAGGTCAGGACCTGCCCAAGCCTTTATGGTATGTATAACATGATCTAGTCTTTCAATAATTCTTTGATCAAGTTGAGAATTGTGTTTGCCTGTTTGATACATATTTGTGCATCTTCCATTTCTATATAATCATGTGGTGTTTCAAAGTTACCTGGAATTAAAAAGGGATATCTTGCTGTGAAAGTATAGGACTGTAAGTCAGCAATGTCTATATGAATTCCCCGAAATCTCGGATCAATACTTTTTATTATACCGATAAGTACACCAAGCTTATGAAGTTTTGGTGCTGATTTGCCCTTTGCAACTATTACGGACTTCAATGCTTTTTCTGCGGATTGCTCGGCCTGAAAGCATGCCCATTCATAATAACCTGCATCCATACTATGCTCTGAGGCGATAAGATCATGTGTGGCCTGAGCAAGCCAAACTTTATAACGATAGTCATGCCAGGATTTACCGAGAACTTGTTTCACAAAACATTCTAAATTTAAAAAATTTAATTCGCAATGGCTTTTACTATTTATAATATTACTGAATACAGATAAAATATGTTTAAGAGCTGAAAATTTAAAGTCTAAAGTAGAAAATTATAACTTTATACTTTCGACTTTTAACTTTTAACTTAAAAATGATAGTCCACCCACTACAACCACTCCTCAAAAGCATACCAACTTCCCCTGGAAGTTATGTCTATAAAGGCGTGGGTGGCGAGGTTTTATATGTTGGTAAAGCAAAGAATCTACGCAATCGTGTTAAGTCTTATTTTGTGAATTATCGGGAATTAACAGCTCGTATACAGATAATGATTGATAGTGCTGTTGATCTGGAAATTCATCCTGTTGAGTCAGAAATTGAAGCCTTATTACTTGAAGCCTCTTTAATAAAAAAATATAAGCCGAAATATAATATTTTACTTAAAGACGATAAACAGTATTCCTGGATAAAAATTACCAAAGATCCTTATCCTATTGTTTACCGGGCAAGAAATACAAATGACAAGAATGCAGTATATTTTGGACCATTCCCCAATACTAGAGCAAGAGATGAGGTTTTAGCTTTTTTACGCAAGGAATTCCCTTTTCGAACATGTAGTTATGTAATTACCGATGAAGATAATAAAGAGCGTTCAGAAAGACGGAAAAACGGAGAGAGAGTACAATCAAGATTATGCACTTATTACCATATTGGGAGATGCGGAGGCCCTTGTGAAGCTCAAATTTCTAAAGATGATTACTTGGAGAATATAATTTCTATAAAGAAATTCTTAAAGAATAAAAAGCGACTGCTTGTACGGGAACTTGAAGGCCGGATGAAGTTCTGGGCAGCAAATATGGAATTTGAAAAAGCCGGTAAAGTCAAAGATCAGATAGCTTCTCTAAATTATATTTCCAGTCAGAGATTAATTACTTATGGTGATGATGAGGATGATGTCAGAAGAATTACATATCAAAGATCGATGAGAGGTTTGGAAGTACTTATAAAAGAATTGCGGATTACGGATTATGAATTACTAAATTCGAAGGCGGGAGAAAAATTTGGATTATCTTTAAAGGATCTTAAGCAGAAGAGATCGGAGTTTTTGGATAATTTTAGGATTGAATGCTACGACATTTCCAATATATCCGGTACAAATCCTGTAGGTGGAATGGTTGTATTTCAGGGTGGAGTTATGAGAAA
>CAZHCC010000014.1:0-12720 GCA_964530975.1 uncultured Candidatus Saccharibacteria bacterium | reverse complement strand
GTAACCCCAACCGTGACGGTAACCCCAACTGTGACGATAACCACAACCGTGACAGTAACCCCAACAGTGTCCGTAACTCCGACTACTCTTCCACCAGTATGTGTAAATGCATATTTTGAAAATAACAGTCAGAATGTTAAGGAATTATCTATCGGAGGAACTCAATCAGTAAATCTTATTATGCATGTAAGAGACGCAAATGCTGACCAGGGTTATATGAATATTTATAATAGAGATAATGTAAACCAAGTACCGCAACCAGCTGTAATTCCATTGCGTGAAGGAGAAGCAAATGTCTCTGCAATGGCTCTATTCCCAGGTAGCCAGATTAGATCTTTTGTGAATCTTTCGAAGTCAACAGATACAAATCCACAAAGTCCAACTTATAGAATCACTATTTATCGATGGACTATCAAAGCTGATAGGTTATTTGGATCACCAGCGAACCCAGTAATAGATGCCGCAATCAATCGAGAGTTAAGAAGAGTTCAGCTAAATGGCATTGCCGGGGGGACAACAAATAATGCAAATTGCGTTGTTTTCTTAAATAAGGAAGCAAGGACAGTCCAACAACCTAATATCGAAATTTTCAAAACTCTTGTTAGTCAAAACTTCCAGCCAGTAGGAAGCAATATAATTTTTAATATTAATGTAAGAAATACTGGAAATACCGATATTAGGAATTTTACATTAAGTGATAACTTTGATCCGGATTATTTACAATTAGTTTCTTCTTCTTATAGAAATAGAGTTTTAAACCCTAATAGTACAGTTACTCTAAATGGTCGAACGACCCTCACATGGACAAATATGCCGCCCAAATCTATCCAAATTCCTGATGAGGATGGAGTCTTAATACCAAATGAAGTAATGACACTAACCATGACATTTAGAGTGCGCAGAGCAACCACCCCCCAACTACTTAGAGAAAACGAAAATTGCGGAGTAGTAAGTACGATTGAATATCAGGACAGTCAAGGACAAACACAGATAATAACACTTAATCCTCCGCGGCAAAGTTGTGCAGAATTTGATACACCAAGCGAGGTGCCTTTGGCTGTTATTGTGGACAAGACCGTGCTTACACCATCGGTGGTTCTGCCGAATGAAGTAAGCTTCAGAGGAACAATAAGAAATAATGACTCACGTCAAAGAACATATACGGATATAGATTTTACTGATGAGTATGATTTAAGATATCTCAAACCAAATCGAGTTATTGTTACAAATTCCGCAGGTAGATCAGCTACAGTATCCAATATTGCAAATACAGGCATTCTAAAAATTGAGAATATTCAAGACTTAAAAGATTCTGGAAATACTGCACTAGGTCCTTTGCTATATAATCAAACTTATACTCTAGAAATAGTATTTGACTCTGTAGCACCTATTGAGAGGACCTGCGATACAATATTCGTGAATGTATCGGATAATAGTGGAAATGGCGGTACATCCAATAGAGATACTGAATGTGCAAGGATTACACCTCCACCTCCTCCACCAACGGGTGCAAATATGATTTTAAATCTATTAGTTCCAGGTATCGGCATGATTATTACCGGAGGAGCGAATCTGGTATGGATGAGAAAATTCAAATCTCAATAAACATTTATTAAAATGGGAAGAGAATTCTTCCCATTTTAACTTGTAAATATATATTCTGATACCGGGTATTTGTATATTAGGTAGACTTTATACATAATATTCAAGAATGATTTTCTACACTTTTATTGCATTTATAGTAAGTTTCCTTGTAGAAATATATCTTATTAATTTCCTTTCACCTTATAATCCTGATAATCAAATCAATTTATTAAATGCATTCTTATTCTCGATCAATACCGGTTTTTTGATTGCCACAATATATGCTTTACTTCTATTCTTTGTTTACTGGTTGCTTAAAGCATATGATGAAATTATTTATAAAAGTTTTTATCGTCGAGCATTGCTATTATGGATTCTTGTCAGTACTTGTTTATTCCTTAGATTAATTGGTTCACTGGATTTGGTTATTGTAACGGGACTAATCATCGTTGTACTATGTGCTGAACTTATTTACTCCAAAAAGAGAAATTAAATACCTAATGTGGAATAGTATCTCTGCATCCCTTTATGCTAATTGCAAGCCCTTGACTGATGTTATCTATAACTAGTTATCGGCCGTTGCAGGTGGGCGAGATTTTCAGTAATATTACTTAGGCTTCTTTTACCGGGACCCTTTCAGAAATGAAAGGGTTTCTTTTTTTGCTGAGTATATTCCGGGCATTACTCTTTGTTTATTTTGAATGACTTTTCTTTAATTTTCCCCGACTAAAATCAAAAGAAAAAATAGTCATCAGTATATACCTATAATTATATACATTTTATAGATGCTTTATTTTTTCTTATTAATATCTTATTTTAGTAAACGAAGATGGTAACATACCGTCATAAAATTTTATTAGAGAAAATCAAGTCCAAAGTAAGTCCTGAAGATATTCAGAATGCTAAAATGGTTATGCTTTTTCTTGGTATGTTTATTGTGATAAGTTTTTTTGCCATAAGAATTGTTGATACTGTGAACTCAGGACTTGCTTCACAGGCAAGGGTCGAGAATGTTGCAGGGCAAGTCGAAAAACTTGAAAGAGAGAATAGATTACTGAAAAATGACAGAGATGCTGCAATAAGTGAATCCGAAGTTGAGGCTCAGTATCGAGCTCTTGGATACAAAAAACCCGGAGAAGAAGTGTATATTATTAATAGAATATCAACCCCAGCACCGATACAGGAACCTCAAATTACTCAAGAGACTGAGGAAATAAGACAGGTAAACTGGGAATTATGGATTAAAGCTATATTTAATTAATATGTTAAACAAAAGAAAAATCGAAACAAATAAGGCCCCAAAGGCAATAGGTCCGTATTCACAGGCTCTGGTTGTGGGCGAAAGGGTTTATGTCTCTGCACAATTAGGGTTGGATCCTGTAACAATGGATTTTGTAAGCGATGATATTGTTGAACAGGCAAGGCAGGCATTAAATAATATGGAAGCATTACTTGAAGCGGCAGGCAGTGGAATGAACCTTGTTGTAAAGGTCGAAATTTTCCTAACCGATATGAGTTTTTTCCCTGCGATAAATGAAATTTTTGGTGGAGTTTTCTTTGATATGAATCCACCTGTAAGACAAACAATGGAAGTCAGAGCACTACCTCATTATGCAAAAATTATGATCTCATGTGAGGCAATTATTAAATCCAGTCCAATTCCTTCAAAGGATTATAGTGGAGAGAAGATGGCGTAGGGGAGGTAACTCAATAAATCAATAAAGAAGGAATGCTGTAATAGTTTGCATGAGTTCGTATTTTATTTTGATACTTAGGTCAACTATTGATTTAAAGCACTCACTTTTTTCTTCATTGAATTACTTTGCTAATCGGTTAGAATCATTTCATGTCCAAGAAAGTGGTCTTTGATGTTGAAACGGTGGGGTTTGATTTTGAAAGTGATTTTGATGATGTACAAAAAGAGTATCTTTTAAAATTTTCGAAAAATGATGATGAGCAAAAGGCGATTCGAGAAGGTCTTGGACTCTATCCTGTTACAGGGAAGATAGTTACAATTGCTATGTACAATATTGATTCAGGTAAGGGATGTGTATTTTATGATCCTGGAAATATACCTGAAGAGGATTTCTTGTCCGGAAAGCACCAGGAATTTGAAAAAGATAATATTAAATTTATCCCGGGTGATGAGAAAAAAATTCTTGAAGGGTTTTGGGACTTTATAAAAAAGTTCGATTTTTATATCACATTTAATGGTAGAAATTTCGATATACCATTTATTCGTATCAGATCCGCAATATTAGGAGTTAAATGTTCTATAGAATTAATGACTCCAAGATTCAAGAATAGTTATAAACCAAATCCTCACATTGATCTATTGGAAGAACTCACGTTTGCTGGAACGGTTTCTAAAAAGTTTAATCTTGATTTTTACTGCAAAGCCTTTGGAGTACCAACTCCAAAAACTACTATGACAGGACATGAAGTGCCGAAGTATATTGCAGAAGGGAAGGGACTTGAAGTGGCGGAATATTGTATTCGCGATGTAATTTCCACCGGCCAATTATTCCAGAAATGGAATGATTCATTTGAATGCTGGTAGTTAGTCTGTAATTTCCACTTGCTAAAAACCGTCATATAAATCATATATATAAATTTCACAGGGTGTAATATTTCTGGTAAATATTGTATCAAATGTTTAGAAAATCCATTGTCGGATTATTACGAGTAATAACGGTTCTGGTACTTTTACCTGTTTTCCTTATTAATTATGATATTTACCCTGTAATTCAAACTGCAAAAGCAGTAACTCCTACATGTTCTTCACTTAATATTTCAGTAGTTAGGAATTCTTTCAGTAAAATTTATACAGATTATCCTCCCGGAATTACATATCCAATCACCTCTGCATATGCTGGGTATAAAGTTACTAATAACACTGCATCCGCAATTGATGATCTCTGGGTAAAAATCGACAATTTTACAGGAACTGATATCTTCAAAGCTCAAAATGAAGATGGAGTTTTCCATTATGGAGAACTAAATCCGGCAAATTATACTTTTGCATATTTTCTTCTTTCCGCAAATAATCCAGGTAATGGTTCATTAAGCGGAAATCACGATATAACTATTTATGATGGAAGCCCTACATTTACAGCCACACCACTTTGTAAAGAGACTTATTCACTTACTGCAGAAAATACAATTGATGCTGCTGCAAATAAAGTTGAAGGTTATACTGTCGGACCGAATCCTTCCGAGCTTGGAGGTATTTTGACTATGTTTGTAAATGGCACCACAGGAACTATTGGTTCTGCCAATGAATTTATTGCAACTCCTGCTACTTTTGGTAATACTTCAAGCTACAATAGTTTTACAGCTGCACAGACATGGCATCCTGAATCATATGAACTAATTGATGTACAAATGATCTTTAATTTCGGTATTACCGATGTAACTGTTCATGATACTCTATATGTAAATGCCTCATCACCACAACCACCTGTTGCAGGACCCTACCGAATTATTTATACATTTAAAGCAACAGGGGCAACTACCGGACCTAGCAATATAAGCCCTGTAAATAATATTAGTAGCGGTACTCAAATTAAACATACGAATTCCACCGATACTTTTGTCTCTGACCCCATTAAATTCCCCCCCATCCAGGCTGCAGATAATTTCACAAAAATTACTTCAATGTCTATTTCTCCCTCTATACTTTCAAATGGAGGAAATGCTATTGTTACTATAAATCTGGTTAATAATGGAACCATTGCTACAACACTTGATGATTTTGTGATTACACTTCCTATATCTCCCGCTGTACCAACCTTTGTAACAGGGACAGCTCAATATAATTCAGTCGCAATTGATAATGCATATGTATCAGGTGTAAATAACCAAATCCTAACATTTGTAGGTACTTTCAGTATTGCCCCAAATGGTGGAACTTCCACATTAACATTTACCATTAATCTTCCTGATATTGATGGTGAATATGACTTATCTTCAATAGGTCATGTAAGTATAACTCAAATTGATACTACAGCACTTATGGGAGATAATCTTCCGGCAACTACAAGTGCATCAGTGGGTTCACCCCCGACAACGGATATGTCGGTAAATGTTACGGGTCCTACAGGGACACCGCTTTATCCCGGTTTTTCTACTTCATTTACCGCAACTATTGCAAATGACGGACCTGATGCAAGCACAGGCAGTGTATTAACTTTCCCGGTTTCTTCCGGATTTACTCTCGATACTGGGGCATCATCTGCATTATGCTCACAGACTTTGAATATTATTACTTGTAATATAGGTGCAATTGCAAGTGGAGGAAGCATCGATCTTGACCTAGTTTTTGATATTTCAAATAGTGTAGTAACTGGACTTCGTTCATTTAATTTTTCTTTAGATCAGGATCAAGCTGATCCTATCCTTACAAATAATTCTGATTCCTTAAGTTTTACAGTTTATCCTAAAGCTGATATTGCTATAGAGCTTACAGGGCCATCTTCGATTAACGCAGGTGATCAGGCTCATTTTACTGCAATAATAAGCAATGCAGGACCAAATACTTCAAATAATATTATTGCAACCTATATCTTACCTGCAGGAACTAGTATTGATACCATACTCACGTCCCCTGAATGTACAGAATCCCTTGGTATACTAACTTGTAATATTTCATCCCTTGCCTCTGGTGCAAATACAAGTTTAGCAATTTATTTAGATACAACAATTTCTACTACCGGTCCGCTTATTAGTAATATTTCTGTTAGTGCTGATGAATTTGATCCTGTATTAACGGATAATGATACTGCAAATATTTCCCATCCAAGCGGAGAAGTAACTACATCTATAACTGCTCCTGTTTATACTGATATGGAAATTAATATTTCCGGACCATCAGGTTCTATATATCCTGGCTCAAGTATTAGCTATCAAATAGATATTGTTAATAATGGTCCGGATACATCCACAGGAAGCACGGTTCTCTTTACTTTGCCATTAGGCTATACATTAGATACAGTTTTATCATCGGCATATTGCACAGTTTTGCTTAGCACGGTTACATGTGAGATTCCATCAATTAATTCTGGAGATACAAATACATTCGATATTGTTCTTGACTTGGATGAAACCGTAATCATCGGAGGAGAGACAATCACTTTTGATGTCTATGCAGATAATACTGATAATACGAGTGCAAATAATTCGGAAATTTCAAATTTTACTGTTAGTCCTGCAGCCGATATTGATATTACGCTAAGTACAAGTACACCTACAATTACTGCCGGGGATTCTATTTCATTGATTGCGACAATTACAAATTATGGCCCAAATGATGCAAATAATATTGAATTAACTTATCCACTTCCTGCAGGTACTACTTTTAATGCTTCTTTATCATCCCCTGAATGTTCGGAAAGTTTAGGTGTTATTACTTGTATTATTACTTCTTTGGCAGCGGATGATTTTGTCGATCTTGATATTGTCCTTGATACAGATATATATACAACCGGACCAATTACAAATAGCGTTTCTATAACTGCAGATGAAATTGATCCTGATTTAATTAATAATGATACTTCAAATATTGCGCATGCTAGTGGAGATTTGGATATAAATGTAAATGCAACAGTATTTGTTGATTTGGATATTAATATATCTACCCCAACAGGGGATTTCATTCCGGGAACTTCAATTACAATTCCAGTAGAGGTTGTAAATAATGGTCCGGATGATTCTACTGGAAGTAGTATTGAATTTACATTACCAGCTAATTCGACACTTAATTTAAGTCTTTCCTCGGCTTATTGTTCAGAAAGCTTGGGTCTAGTCACATGTACATTACCTGGAATAGGTTCAGGTTTAAATATTAGTTTTGATATTGTTCTGGATTTAGATGCTTCATATCCAACAGGTAATACAGCAATTGATTTTGAGTCAATCGCAATTGATACAGACACAGATTCATCAAATGATTTGGCAAACCTTTCATTTGATATAAATCCCGCAGCCGATATTTCAATATCTATGTCAGGGAATGCATTAATAACAGCCGGTGGTAATTTAACATACTTAATTACAATAGATAATAATGGACCAAATACTGCAAATAATTTAGTTGTAACAAATGTTTTACCTTCTGATACAACATTTAATTCTGCACTTTCTTCAAATGCATGCTTGGAAAGCCTTGGGATTATTACATGTGATATTTCAAGCCTTACATCCGGCTCATCAGAGGGTCTTACTATTGTACTAAGTACAAGCCTAACTATTACCGGACCGACTATAAATAATATATCCGTCACAGCCGACGAGATAGATCCTGATTTGGTCAATAATGATACTTCAAATATTTCCCATCCAAGTGGAGAAGTTTCTACTGATATTGATCCTGCAATTATTACCGATTTGGAAATTTCTATAAATACAGATACCAGTAATGTAATTGCCGGAGGAAGTATTCATACTGAAGTTATAGTTACAAATAATGGCCCAGATAATAGCACAGGAGGGATTGCGATTATTCCTATACCTTCAGGACTAACTTTTGATAATATAAATTCTTCAAATAATTGCACCGAGACTCCTATTGGATATATTACATGCACTTTTGGGGTGATTAATTCCGGCGAAAGTCAAACTTTCGATATTTACTTTGATATTCCAATAAATTATTCAGGCCCTGATAATATCTCTATCGATGCAGATGTATCTGCAAATGATAATGATACTGATAACTCGAATAATTCAACTGATAATTCAAATAATGCAGATATCATAATTCAAACTGCAACTATTGATTTAAATATTGGGATATTCGGTGCTGATACTTCAAATTATAATTCCACAAAAACTTATACATATAGCTATGGTAATACGGGAAATTTAACTTCAAATAATGTTATAATTTCTACTACTTTACCTGCACATACAAGCTTTAATCCTGCAAATAGTACCCTCGGCTGGATTTGTACACCAAATAATAATGCTCCAAGTACTTGTACATTTAATGCCGGAAATATAAATCCGAATGCTACTGGTTCCGTAAATTTTGCAGTAGATATTTTGGATTATTCAAATGGCCCTTTTAGTGATATTATATTAAATGCTAGTATTGCGGATGATGGTTCTTCTGTATCTGACTCGAATATGTCTGACAATTCAGCAGAGAAAACAACACTTATTCTTTATACTAATGTCTTTGATCCGCCTTCCTCAAATAAAACAGTATTACCAAATGGGGATATAGAGCTTGAATGGAAAATGGTCTGGATTAATGATGGTAATACAATGGCCCTAAATGTTCGTATAGTTGACCCTGTCCCAGCAGGAACAGCATATGTACCGAATAGCTTTATTTGCGAAGCACGGGGATCCTCTACCACTTCATTATGTGCCTTTGACAGTATTAATAATCGGGTTGTATGGGAGGGGAATATTGCTCATGATATTGGAGGTACTACAGAGGAGAATTCATTAAATGAAGTTGTTCTAATTTTCAAATCCACAAAACCAGCAAATGGTGCTAGCGTAATAAATCAGGCAAGAGCCTACTGGGATGACAATCAAAATGGAAGTATTGATGACGATATTGCTGCAGGCCAGGTTGCATCCCTTTCGAATAATCCAAATACTGGTACGCCACTTGATTCAACAATTTGGATTCCGCAAACCTTGGTAAATACAAGCGGAGTAAATAATTTGGCTGCAATAATCTCTCTCGGACTGATATTTTTTACTGCAATAATATTAAGCTTCGATAGATTTATGCCAAATTCTAAAAACAGGAAAAGAAAAATTGCAAAGAAATATAGTTCACTTATTTTCTATGGGAGAAGTAAATGATCTTTCGGGATTTGAGGATAGAGTTTCTATAAAATTACTTTGATAATTAGCGGAAACCCAGAAAATAAAAATAGTACTAATAATAATGATTAAGATTAATAGAAGCGATTTTATATAATCGCTTCTATCTGCTCTATCAGTTTCGCCCTGACTACTAGTCTTTTGTCTGATGTCCATAATGGTGTACATGTATATAAAGTGATTATTGATTCTTTTGTATTTGCTTCCACCTCGGTTGCAGTGGGTAATACTTCACGAATATCAAAAGTCTCATAAATATATTCCTTTTGTTCCCAGAAAACGCTGAATTTATCACCAATTTTTATTTTCGGTAAATTATAAAAAGATTGATTTGTATAACCTGGGATATAACGATGGGCAACAAATACTGTATTTCCGCCTTTAACAGGAGTGCTGGAATTTGGCCTTCTCCAGGCACCTCCTTTATTTATAATTTTTGCATCACTTCCTTCAAGTATACCTGAAGCAAAAGATATTGAGGGAATTTGTAAAAGATCTTGATTATTCACAGTCTTTAGTTTTGATGTAGGAATATTTTTCTCTTCAGCTAATTTGCTTTTAAATATGAATCCATCATTAGTATTCAAGCTATTAGCTTTATATTCAATTTCAGGGAGTAGGGGTAATGATAAAATAAAAAGATTTATTCCGATTGCTATCATTCCTAAAGCCAGATTAAATCTTTTAATCCCTTTTTTCGTGAAGAAATAAAATTCTAAGTAATACCTGCTTTTATCTGTAAAAAGCTTGCGGTATTTAAAAAAGTATCTGTATAAAGTGTAACGTGAATTAAGTTTTGCCTTTAAATCTTTCAATTAAGGAAATGATATGAGAAACATATTTTTATGTCTATAGTTTCGTAAGTACGTTTATAAACTTAGTACTTGCATCATAAATTATCCTTTGGGAATTTAAGAATCAGGTCCCTCAACTGCGGGAATTGATTCAAATTCTTATATACTTATAATACCCGATGCAATTCCCTGCGTTCGGGATGACAGGGAGGATATTTATTATAAATCTTTGCTATAATAAAAATATGGAAAGTCAAAAGACAATTTACATAATTTTAGGAATTGTTGGAGTGATTTTAGTAGGATTACTCGGACTTTTCGCATTTAATTTCTTTTATGCAAATAAGATCACTGAGGCTTCAAATAATTCTTTGAGTCAGAATAATGGAAGTTCGGTAACTTCTTCAGGAAAGGAAAAAGGAACAAATACAATAATGACACAAACAGCAAATTCAAGCAGTAATATCCCTCTTGCGGATAAAGATTATAAAGTTACTTTAGAAACTGATGCCGGTAAAATTACCGTTCTTGTAACTAAAGCAACTCCAAAAACTACAGGTAATTTTGTTAAATTAGCTAAGGATGGTTTTTATAATGGAACTATATTTCATAGAGTTCTCAAAGGATTTATGATCCAAGGTGGTGACCCAAGAGGTGATGGAACAGGTGGTCCTGGATATAAGTTTGAGGACGAAAAGTTTAATGCAGAATATACCAAAGGCATTATTGCAATGGCAAATTCTGGCCCGAATACTAATGGCAGCCAATTCTTCATTATGCATGCTGATTCCGCGCTTCCAAAGAATTACACAATTTTTGGAAAAGTCGTAGAAGGACTTGATGTCGTTGATAAAATTGCAACTGCTGAAGTGAGCGGAAATCCTTACTCCGGTGAGCGATCAAAGCCTGTAACACCTGTCAAGGTGAATAAGGTTACAGTTATAGAGGTGGTTGAGTAATTATATAAACCCAAATAAATCATATTCGCTCTATACTCTCAATTTCTATGGTTCCGGTAATATCATACTTACTAGAATCAATATCCTTTGTTTTTAATAATCCTTTGACCTTTACATTTCCTTCCCATGATAGCCAATCTACTTCTGTGGAAATCCCGTTTGTAAAATTCATTTGGGTATAAGTAAGTTGATAGAAATTTTTATCTTTCGATTCCAGACCAAAAGCACATTCCAATGTATGAGGTTGTTCTTTGTTTTTAGGAGGCAAGCATGTGGGTTTACCAATAATTTCAACTCTTGATTCGGGGAGTTTCTGGGTGAAGAATTTACCTGATGGAGTTTTACATCTTGCCGGATAACTTTCCATTACAGGATAGTATTTAGCACAGTCATCAAATGAATTTATAATTTTTTCTCTATTAATATCTATTATCAACATTAATCCCGCAATGGATATTATAAGCCAGATTGGAATTGCAATTCCCAAAAGGGCAAAAAGCATGGACTTTTTATTCATATTTATAATTTATCAAATAAGGTTACAAAAGCTAGTCCCTAAGTTCTTTTTCCATCAAATCAAGCTGCTTTCCATGTAATGCATATTTCATTATAAGTCTTAATGATAGAAGGAATATGCTACTAATAAGTAAAGCTCCCATTATTTGATAAATATTTCCGCTTGCTATCCCTGAACTTATTATTATGTAATTAACCGCCGGTATAACTGCGCCGACCATAGTGGCATAAATAAAAATCCTCGTCTTAATCTTCGTCAATGCCGCAGAATATGCAGCAATATCAAATGTAACCGAGGGAAAAATCCTTAGAAATACAATCACTTCAAAACCATATTTCTTTGCAAAATTATTCGAGATCTCAATTATAGATGGTAATTTCCTTTCAAAATATTCTCTACCAAGTCTTCTTGCAATATAAAAGTTTGTGATAGCCCCCAATATTGTTCCAGTATAGGCGATAAGAAAACCTCCTCCTGGACCGTAAATTAAGATAGCGGCAACTGCTACTGGAGTATCAGGTAATGGTGACATAACTGATAGCATCATTAGTATTATAAGTACAAATATCGACATTACACCAAAACTCTCTGCAAATACTTTAATCTTTTCTGTAGTTATTCCATATAAGTTTAATACATAGAGTATTATGATTATTGTCGAAATAGTAATAAGCAGTGCTACTATGGAGTTTAAAATTACTTTAATATTTATATGCTTTAGCTTATTTAAACCCTTTCGCAAGAAATACATATTTTGCCAGTATTATACATTACTTCATCGTATTGAATACAAATGATTTATCCTCATATTTTGGACAAATAATAATTCCATTATAACTATTATTGTATATTCAGAATCAATTCTCTGAATTATATGGTGGATTGGCTGTTAATATCTCAATTTTAATATATTTGTTTAATAATTTGATTGGATGCCAGTAGAGCGAGAAAGCAAAGCATTCGAATCCGGGAATAAAAATATATATTAGGTATAAATGGCATTATAGGATATAATGGCTTTTAG
>CAZHCC010000013.1:0-13430 GCA_964530975.1 uncultured Candidatus Saccharibacteria bacterium | reverse complement strand
ACACTCAAAAACCAATCCATTGCAACGCCAATTACAATAAACTCTCCAATAGTCTTATGAATTTGGGTTGAGAATACAGTTAGTAAATCAAATTTATTTTCTTCAACCTGTGCCAAAGCTGAGTCGATTGCGGCTCGATCCAAAAGAACATCGGCATCAATAAATAAAATATATTCGCCCTTCGCATACTTGGCAAGATTGTAGCAAGCCCAGGATTTACCATTCCATCCATCGGGTAATTCTGTACCATTGTATAAATATATATTTTTACTAGGATATCTTTTAAGTATATCCAGCACTATATTGGAAGTATTATCAGTCGATTTATCGTCTAGGACAATGATTTCAGTATTTGGGTAAGTTTGATTTATTGCAGAAAGCAGAGCTTTATCAATATTTGCTTCCTCATTGCGAGCAGGAATCAAAATTGAAACAAGTTTCTCCGATTTAGAAGCTCTATGATTTCTATTTAACTTTGGGGCTGTAAATAAATTATATGTAGTTATGCCTAGAAGTACAATTAACGGAACAAGTATTATATAAAATAACATATTAAATTCTTCGTATATTATACTATATCGTTAATTTGGCATAACTCCCTTAAGGTATTTACCTGTCCAGCTGCCCTTGGTATTGATAATATCCTGAACGGTTCCAATTGCAACAATCTCACCCCCAGCATCCCCCCCCTCAGGTCCTAAGTCAATAATCCAGTCTGCGGTTTTTATAACATCCAGATTATGTTCAATAATAATCATAGTATTACCCTTCTCTACTAACTTATGCAAAACATGTAAAAGTTTGTCTACATCAGCGAAATGTAAACCGGTTGTTGGTTCATCAAGTATATATAATGTTTTTCCAGTAGATTTCTTTGCAAGTTCTGTTGCTAGTTTAACTCTTTGAGCTTCACCACCAGATAATGTTGTTGCAGGCTGACCAAGCTTGATATACCCAAGCCCGACCTCTTGCAGTAAGATTAGAAAGTTATGTATTCGAGGAATATTTATAAAAAATTCTGTACCCTGATCTACAGTCATTTCTAAAACATCAAATATATTTTTACTCTTATATGATATTTCTAAAGTTTCTCTATTATATCTTTTGCCTGTACAAGTTTCACATGTTACATATACATCAGGCAAAAACTGCATCTCTATCTTCAATAAACCATCTCCCTTACATGTTTCGCATCTTCCACCTTTGACATTGAATGAAAAACGTCCCGGTCCATATCCGCGTAACTTTGCTTCATTTGTAGCTGCGAAAGTAGTTCGAATATCGGTAAAAAATCCAGTATAAGTCGCTGGATTCGATCTAGGGGTTTTGCCGATTGGAGTTTGATCAATGCTAATCACTTTATCTATCTCATCAATTCCATCTATAGATTGATGTGCTCCGACTTTTTTATTAGTTTTAAAGAAGTGATTATGCAGGCTCTTATATAAAATATCATTAATTAGAGTAGATTTTCCGGATCCGCTAACACCAGTCACACAAATCATCTTGCCAAGTGGAAAGTTTACATCGATATTTCTTAAATTGTTTTGTGTCGCACCCTTTACCACTATTTTCTTCCCGGAAATCATACGTTTTTTATTGGATGAATTGAAATAGTCAGCTCCTACGACTTTCTCTCTACGTAAATATGGTCCAGTGACCGAAAAGCTATCAACCTTGAGTTCCTCGGGAGTTCCTTGCGCAATTATGTTTCCACCATGAATTCCTGCTCCGATGCCCATATCTATTATCCAGTCAGACGAATTCATTGTATCTTCATCATGCTCCACAACTAGAACTGTATTTCCCAATTCCCGCAAGTGCTTTAGAGTGCCAATTAGCCTATCATTATCTCTTTGATGCAAACCAATTGATGGCTCATCCAGTACATAAAGTACACCGGAAAGACCAGATCCTATTTGCGAAGCTAATCTAATTCGCTGTGCTTCACCTCCAGATAATGTCCTTGCGGTACGATTTAAAGTCAGGTAACTTAATCCAACACCAAGCAAGAAATTTAATCTGGATGAAATTTCTTTTACAATCAATTTCGCAATCTCCTGTTTTTGTGGTGTAAGAGTGATATCCTCTGAAAAATCTTCACCAGCTATATTGTAAACTCGAATAAGTCGTCCTTCTTGCGCCATTATCTTTGCACCAGAAGTATCTGTAAAATCCTCAGGTTTCAATTCAAATCCTTCTGATTTAGACAAAGTATCAATCCATTCTTTACACTTAGCAATATTAAAGGTTGTAACTTCGATAATATTTTTGCCTCCAACTCTAATAGCCAAAGCCTCAGGCCTTAGTCTTGAACCTTTACACTCTGGACAGATTCGAGTAACCATATACTTTTCAATATCTTTACGTACATGATCTGATTCTGTTTCTGTATAACGTCTTTCAAGGTTTGGGATAACTCCTTCAAATCTGGTTTCATATTCACCGGTGAATTTTCCGCCTTCAAGCTTTACAGTTATACTTACATCGGAGCCATAAAGTATTTCTTTAAGAATTGTCTCCGGTAAATCTTTAAGTTTAGTTTTTAAACTGAATTCTCTTGCCTTTGAAAGCGCTGTAAGCTGTTTCATATACCAGCTATCAGGGTCTACTGATCTTGCCCATGGGAAAATAGCACCCTCAGAAATAGTAAGATTTGGATTATAAATAAGTTTTGGATCTATTTCTCGAATTGATCCAAGACCTGAACATTTAGGACATGCTCCATGAGGAGAATTAAATGAAAAAGTATGTGGTTCGATTTGAGGATAAGAAATCCCATCATGTTTACAGACAAGGTTTTCAGAGAACAGAATATCTTTTTTTTGGTCGAAAATATTAATTATGACCTCTCCTTCACCATACCTTAGGGCTGTTTCAACAGAATCTGTAACTCTTTGACGAAAAGTCTTGAATTCATCTTCAGAGTCAAATTCCAACGCTTTAAACTCCTCAGTATTTGTATCAACACTTTTGAGGGGTATAGAAAGACGATCAACTATGATTTCGATCGTATGCTTCTTTTGCTTCTCTAGCTTGATATCTTCTTCTAGATTACGAATTTCTCCATCTACTCTTACCCGAGCGAATCCTTTATTAGAAAGGTTTAAAAATAAATCTTCATACTCTCCTTTTCTATTTTTAACAATTGGTGATAAAACAAGAATCCTTGCACCTTCATTTCCATAACGGGAAGGTAAATCAAAAATACGATCAACAATCTCTTGAACAGTTTGTGATTCAATTGGTCTACCGCATAAATGACAAAATGGTGAACCAACCCTTGCGAACAAAAGCCTAAGATAGTCATAAATCTCAGTAATTGTCCCTACTGTAGATCGAGGATTTGAAGAAGCTGATTTCTGATCAATTGCAATTGCAGGCGAAAGTCCTTCAATTGCATCAACATCTGGTTTTACCATCATCCCTAAAAACTGCCTTGCATAAGCGGAAAGAGACTCTACATATCGTCTTTGTCCCTCCGCATAAATAGTGTCAAAAGCCAGAGAAGATTTGCCCGAACCTGATAACCCTGTGATAACAACAAGTTTATTTTTTGGAATATTTACATCTATATTCTTTAGATTGTGTACTCTTGCGCCTTTTACCCTGATTTGATTGTCCATAATGAATAAAAATTGTGAATCCAATGATTTTAGCAAAAAATTAACTGAATGTTGAATTCTTAACATATTCATAGAAATAAAGGATTTTAATAAGGTAGATCTGCTTTTAAACAGAGTAAAGTATGTTAAGATACAAGTATATGTCACTTCGTATTTCTAAATATACTTTAAAGATTTCAGAACTGGAGAAACAAATTCTTGATAAAGCAGATTTAGAGCTCAACTCAGGTGATATAGGAGTACTTATAGGTCCAAATGGGTCTGGCAAGAGCTCTTTTGCCTTATCATTAATCGGGATTCAAGGTTATCAGAAAAGTGGATCAGTGGAGGTAAATGAAGAAGAGATAAGTGGAAAGAATATAGATGAAATAGCAAAGGCTGGACTTTTTGTTTCTTTTCAAGCTCCGCCAGAGATAGAAGGTTTAAGCCTTTTTGATTTTATTAACTCTGCTTATAGAGCAATTCATATGGAAAAAGGGTTATCGAGCTTTAGATTGAGAAAAAAAATAATTGAAACAGCAACTTTAGTTGGATTAAATGAAAGTTTTCTTTCGAGATCAACAAATCAGGGTTTTTCAGGTGGAGAGAGACGTAAGTCTGAAGTGCTGCAAATGCTTATTCTTGAACCAAAAGTTGCTATTCTCGATGAGGTTGACTCAGGTCTTGATATTCAATCAAATCTAAATATAGCAAGAATCTTAAAGGATTTTGCTAAAGTGCAAAATTCAACAATTCTAGTTATTTCACATAGTCCAGAATTTATAAGAAAGTTGCAACCAAAAAAGATTATTGAGCTGAGAGATAAAAGTTTCATTGAAGTATCAATGGATGACATTGAAAAGTATTCTGACAATATTAATACCGACTAATTTATAAATCCGCAAATGGTAAATCTATATATTTGATTTAGTTAAAAATTTTTAATTAAAATAGATTTCTAATTTGTCTTTTCAGACAAAACTGAAGCAGTTTAAATAAATATATTATTAACTTATAAATCATCATAAATTTATGTTAAAATTATAAGAATGCCGCAAGCCATTAATAAAATTCAAGAGGGTCGGGAGTTTGTCGATGAATATAAGTATGGTTTTTCCAAGCCAGAGGAATCAGTATTCAAAACAGAAAAGGGTTTGGATGAAGAAAAAATAAGACAAATATCCAAAATTAAGAACGAACCTGAGTGGATGCTCGAATATAGGTTAAAAGCGTATCAAATTTTTCTTGGAAAAAAAATGCCAAAATGGGGAGCGGATCTTGGGGGTATTGATTTTGAAGAAATTTTTTACTATCTAAAACCAACTGCAGAGCAAAAAAGGACCTGGGAGGAACTCCCTGACTCTATCAAAGATACTTATGACAGATTGGGCATACCTGAAGCTGAAAGGAAGTTCTTGGCAGGTGTTTCTGCACAATATGAGTCAGAAGTTGTTTACCATAGTTTAATTGAAGAATTGCAATGTCAGGGGGTTATATTTACAGATATGGATACTGCACTTCGCGAATATGAAGATGTAGTAAAAGAATATTTTGGTACATTAATTCCTTCTGCAGATAATAAATTTTCAGCTTTAAATAGTTCGGTTTGGTCGGGAGGTAGCTTTGTCCATATACCAAAAGGTGTCAAAGTAAATATTCCTTTGCAAGCCTATTTTCGAATAAATGCCCAGAATATGGGACAATTCGAAAGAACACTTATAATCGCAGAAGAAGATTCTTTTGTGCATTATATAGAAGGCTGTACAGCTCCCGTTTACAGTACAAATTCACTCCATTCCGCTGTTGTTGAGATTTTTTGCAAAAAAAACTCCAGAGTTAGATATACTACAGTACAAAATTGGGCTTCAAATGTTTATAACCTTGTAACAAAAAGAGCTATTGCCGAAGAGGGTGCAACTATGGAATGGATAGATGGGAATATCGGCAGTAAAAGAACAATGAAATACCCTAGTATTATCCTAAAAGGCGAAGGATCAAAAGGCATTGTAGTTTCTGCAGCATATGCCGGTAAAAACCAACATCAGGATACAGGTACAAAAATTTTTCTATTAGCCCCAAATACCTCGGCTGAAATAACTGCAAAGTCTGTTAGTCAGTATAATGGCAAGACAACTTATCGAGGTATAATTTCTGTTAGTCCAAGGGCAATTAATTCTAAAGTGAGTGTTAAATGTGATGCACTACTACTTGATAAAGAATCAACTACCGAGACTTTCCCTGTTAATATTGCCAATACTGATGTAACAGAAATTGAACATGAGGCAAGTGTCTCCAGAATGAAGGAAACTCAACTTCAATACATTCAATCACGTGGTATTCGTGAGGACGAAGCCAGCTCAATGGTGGTAAACGGATTTATGGATGCATTCACGAAAGAATTGCCAATGGAATATGGAGTTGAGCTTAATAGACTTATCTCTATGAATATGGAAGGTAGTGTTGGATAATTAATTGCATCTTCCAGTGCCAATATAATTTGCTACATTACTATTATGTTCAGATAAATTTCGTCCATAATGTATCCCTCCACAATCATTATGCAAATAGAAAAGATAGTTTGATTTTGTTGGATTTAGCACTGACTTTATAGAATTCAAGCTAGGACTTGCTATAGGTGTTGGAGGCAAACCTGCACGTTTACGGGTATTATATGGCTCATCCTTCTGTAGCTGCTGAACTAGTGCATAGTCTTTAGCCCACCATGTATTTTGAGACTGAACATATCCAAGACTATATTGTGAACTTGCGTCAATCCCAAGCACTTCACCAATATTAAGTCTATTATCTATAATTCCAGCTATAACTTTTCTTTCCTCATTATTAAATGCTTCTCTCTCAACCAGAGAGGCCTTTTTAATAATAGTCTGCAAATCAAGTTCTTTTGTGTATAAATCTGATCCAATTTCAGGAATCACTTTATCATCAAATGTCTTTAATAATCGATCGACTACCTGCTGACTGGTTACAGTAGTACAGAAATTATATGTATCAGGAAATAAATACCCTTCAAGATTTGTGGGAGATTCAAATGATAGTTTAATATTGCTGGTATTTTTATAATTCCTGGCAATATTTATAAATTCTGCCGCATTAAATTTGATGTCAGGCTTACCTACAAGCACTTTATCCATTGTTTCAGCAAATTCCTCAATTCGAAGCCCCTCTTTGAATGTAACTCTTACCTGCTCACATTCTTTGAGCCGGAAGTAATTATAAACTTCAAGAATAGGTGTTTTCGGAGGGATCTGATGATTGCCAACCTGGATTTGAGTCGCATTAATGGAGTTAATCTGGAAAAAAAGTTCAGATGCCGGAATAAAAAAGACTTGCTTATCCTCTATAATTCCTGCCACAATCATCCGACCTACTATATTTTTAGCAGTTTCACCTTCTTTAACTTCAAATTCTATAGTTTGTTCATTCCTGGTGGTGGTAGAAGCAAAAGTAAAGTAATTCTGTACCTGGAAATAACCGAGTATCCCGCCAAAAATAAGTATAATAAGAAATACAAATGAGCAGAAGCCACAGGAATTGATAATCCCACTTCCTGTACTTTGGGGTTCAAGATTTCTATCAATTATTCGAGCCATAAGCTTTACTAAGTATTTTACAGAAAATATTGATAAATGTCCTACTTAGTAGTTATTTTAATCTGGAAAATTAATATCATCCTATATACTTTTATACATCAATTCTTTAGCTTATAATCATTAAATAATGAATATACCTCAGTTACAATTATTAAATGACAAAATTTCCTGGATTTATAGCCTGAAACTTATACTTAAGACGATTATTCAAAATAACTTGAATATAGATATTGATATCAATGAGATAGAGGTTAATAGGACTCAAGACTTAAAGTTTGGTGATTTAACTACAAATGTAGCACTTAAATTAAGCCAGCAAGTTGGCAAAACCCCTAGAGAAATTGGAGAACTTCTTTCTGTCGAATTGCAAGACCAAACCAGGGAATTTATTTCAAAAGTTGAAATTGCCGGTCCAGGCTTTTTGAATTTCTTTATACACCAAGCGAGACTGATAGAAGAATTAGATATTATTTTGAGCAAAAAT
The DNA here is from genome assembly GCA_964530975.1 of uncultured Candidatus Saccharibacteria bacterium. Taxonomy (GTDB): domain Bacteria; phylum Patescibacteriota; class Dojkabacteria; order JAOAGR01; family JAOAGR01; genus CAZHCC01. Next base: position 5,730 of record CAZHCC010000013.1, on the reverse strand, counting down.
AAAGAATATGGGAAATGGAATATTGCAAAAGGCCAAGTCATGGTTGAATTCGGCCAGCCAAATACACATAAGGCATTTCATGTAGGACATCTTAAAAGCGCCATTACGGGTCTATCTCTAGCAAGACTTATATCAAACTTAGGATATGAAGTCTTACAGGCGAACTTCTACGGAGATGTAGGCATGAATGTAGCCAAGACTGTTTGGGGATTTATAAAAAAAGGATACCCTGAGGGTTTTGAAAAGTTGGATATACATATAAGAATGAAATATATTGATAGCTGTTATGTTGCAGCTGCAAAAGCATTTAAAGAAGATAAAGATACTGAAGCTGAGATACGTGATATTAATACAAAATTATATTTAAAAAGTGATAGTGTTTTAAACAAGATTTACGATCAAACAAAGAACTGGAGCCTGGAGCATTTAAATGATGCCTTCTATAAACTCGGAGTTAAATATGACCGGCAGTATCCAGAATCTGAAGTAAGTGAAATAGGAATAAATGAAGTTAAAAAGCATATAGGTGATATATTTATTGAGGATGAAGGTTCAATAATCATTCCAGGAGCTAAATTTGGCATTTCCACTTGGGTATTTATCACAAAGGAGGGTAACCCTACATACTCGGCCAAAGATCTAGGTTTGGCTATCAAGAAATTTGCCGAATACCCAGATCTCGTTTTTAATTTAACTGCAACTTCAGTTGAGCAAAATAATTATTTTTCAGGAATTATCAAAGCATTTGAACTGACATATCCCGAAAAAACAGGTAAGTTCTATCATCTTGGATTTGGCTGGATGTTAAGAGGCGGTAAAAAATTCTCATCAAGAATGGGAAATACAATTAAAGGCATTGAAGTAATTGAAGAATCAAAAGCTTTTGCCTTGCAAAAAGTCACAGAGTCAAAGACTTATTCAAGTGAGGAAGCGAATATTATCTCTAATATCGTCTCAATTGCTGGCTTAAAGTTCTTAATTTTATCGCATGAAATACATAAAGACATTAGTTATGATCCTGAAGAATTTCTTAACCCTGAAGGTTTTTCAGGCCCATATATTCTCTATGCTTACGTTCGTGCCAAAAGTATATTAAGACAAGATGAAAAAAAATCTTTTCATATATCAAATCTAAATATTAATTTAAATACTGATGAAATAAATTTACTAAAATTGCTTCAGCAATTTCCTCAAATAACATTACAGGCTGGGAAATCACTTACTCCTCATATTATTGCTTTTTACTTATTTGAATTAGCTCAAGCGTTTAATAAATTTTACAATGAAAATAAAGTACTTGTCGATGATGAGGACATTAGAACCATGAGGCTTAAACTGGTAGAAGCCACTTCAATTGTTCTGAAAAATGGTTTGAATCTACTTGGAATAGAAACTATAGAGCAAATGTAAGGTAGCAACCTACGAATTTTATTTACTTATAGAAGGTAACTCAATTTGTTTAATGCAGTAGTCACTGTCCGAGACTGAAAACATTACTAGACCTGCACCAGAACTCCGGATAGGAAAGACTGTTTAACCTGTAAGACTATTTCGAGTTTGACTGCAAATGGAATAAATTGAGTTACCTTCGAAACATAACTTAGAGCACAACTAGGATTTGAATCATTCCTTACTAGCATTAAGTACCAGCCCGGCTCCAGCCATTAACGAAATAATAGAACTACCACCAAGTGATATATAAGGTAAAGTCTGCCCTGTTAGAGGAATAACTCCAAGATTTGCGCCAATATGAATAAACATCTGAAATCCTACCCAGCTGGCATATCCGACTAAAATATAATACCTTACGGGGCTATCTATAAATCGTTGTGCTAAATTAAGACAAAAGTATACCAAATACAAATATACTAAAATTATAGATGCTGATAAGGGGAAACCCAATTCCTCGCCTAATATACAAAAAATACTATCATCGCCTGCAGTTGTTTTGACAAAATAATACTTGCCAATTGACTGACCGAGTCCCTGACCTGTTATTCCACCTGATCCACAAGCTGTCAAAACCTGATCAAACTGGTATGATCTTAATTGTCTTGAGTAATAGATTGTTCCATCTACGTTTTTCTCAGGGATCACGGTATCTCCAGTACGTAAGTAGTTTGTCCATACTGAGATACGATCAGCGCGATAAGATTCGAATATACCAAATAATATTCCACCAATTATTATTAAAATACTTAAGGCTATAAATCCAGATTTCTGAAATTTTGTGTTTGCTGATAAGAAATAGCAAACCATACCAATAAAACCGACAACCAAAGCAGTGCCCAAATTTCGGCCCAATAGAATCAAAGCAACTACTAATAAAAAAGATCCTCCAAATGGTAGTAAGTTATTATATAGATAATCTTTGGAGTCCCTATAATTATCAGGTAGCTGGCTTAAAAAAGCTGCAACAAATATCAAAAAAGCAAGTTTAGAGAATTCGGATGGCTGAAATTGAAAACCTCCCAATTGAAGCCAACGGGTAGCACCATCAATAGCGGTATCATTTGTTGTGAAAGATAAAAAAACAAGATATGTAAGTAAAATTATAATTGTGGCATATGGTATAAACCAGAGTTTTGTAAGAAGTTCGATTCGAATAAAGTAAAAAATAGCCATAACACTAAATCCTATTGCAAGGAACTTCATATGACTTAGCAGATAATAATATTTATCACCTGTATATCTATATGCAAAAATTATTGTAGAAGAGAAAACCGCAATTATGCCAATGAGCAAAATAATAAGCAAAATAACTGCGAGCTTCTTATTGAAGTTTAAATTAAAATCAAAAATATAATTCAAAGGGTTAATGAATTTTCTCTCTGTTTTTCTTGACTCACCACGAATAATTGATTTGAGAATAGCGGGAGATTTTTTCTTTTCACTTAGATTATGCTTTCTTTTTATCAAAGATTTCTTATCAGACTTCTTTTTTGCAAAAAAGTTAAACATTAGGCGGTACTACATTCTCTTAATCAATCCTTGAAGCAAATTTGTGCTTAGACTCATTGTACCTGGAATTGGTAATCCCATTATATTTAGTATAGTCGGCGCTACATCGCTCAATGCTCCCATAGGGAGCTCAATTGGTTTGGAATTAGGACCTACATAAATAAAGGGTACAGGATTAGTTGTATGTTCCGTATTTGGTCTACCTGTTTTGTAGTCCATCATTACTTCCGCATTTCCATGGTCCGCTGTAATAATTACACATCCCCCAACTGCAAGAGTATTGAGAATGATACGGTCCAAATTGCGATCAATAGCTTGAGCAGCCTTTATTACAGCCTGATAATTTCCAGTATGGCCAACCATATCTGCACAAGCAATATTGATAGCGATGAAGTCATAAACCTTCATTCTAATCTTATTGATAAGTACCTGAGTAAGCTCAAAGGTACTCATTTCAGGCTTCATATCATATGTAGCAACCTTTGGGGAAGGAACTAAGACTCGGTCTTCATTTGGGAAAACCATATCCCTACCTCCATTAAGAAAAAAAGTAACATGAGCGAACTTTTCGGTCTCAGCCATTCTGAGTTGTCGCAGACCTGCTTCAGAGATGACTCGACCAATTGGAATATGTACATTTTGAGGTTCAAAAACAAGATTCATTAAAGGAGTTGTCAATCGATCATATTGAGTCATGCCTAGATAAAAGAATTTTTCCAATTTCTTTCGGTCAAATTGTTTGAATTCCGGGTCGACAAATACCTTGGTAATTTGGATTGCTCGATCTGAACGATAATTGAAGAAAAAAAGGACATCTCCGTCTTTTACTGTTATTGGATTTCCATCCGCGGTAACAATACTTGGTTCGATGAATTCATCTGTAATACCTCTCGAGTACCATGACTGTAATGCTTCAACAGGACTGACAAACTTTTCTCCAATTCCATTTACAATCAAATCATAACTCTTCTTAATCCTATCCCACTTATTATTACGGTCCATTGAGAAATATCTCCCAATTATTGAAACAATCTGACCTATACCTGTTCGTTTACACTCATTTTGAATTTGCTCAAGAAAGTTTCGACCAGAATTTGGATCAGTATCCCGCCCATCAGTAAATGCATGAATGAAAACTTTTTTACCCTCAAATCCATGTTTTTGAAGCATGTTTAAAGTGGCAAAAAGATGCTCTGTCGTAGAATGTACATTACCTGTTGAAGTACATCCCATAATGTGAAAATTTGAATTATTTCTTTTACAATGTTCTAGTGCTTTGAGGAAGTTTTGGATATCATAATATGAACCATTTGTAATGGCAGAATTTATACGAGGTAAGGTTTGATATACAATTGTACCGGCACCAATATTCATATGTCCTACTTCACTATTACCCATTACTCCATGAGGCAAACCGACTGCAGTGCCTGAGGCATGCAAAAGACAATGTGGGAAAGTCTTGATTAAACGATTGAAAACCAGCAAATTTGCGTTGGCAATAGCATTTCCAGGATATGGAGGAGCAATTCCAAAGCCATCTAAAATTACTAGAATAACTGGTTTTGGTCGTGTGTACATATCCGCCATAAGACTTTTTAATATATCATTTTTGGATCACTGTGTAGAATATCCGAAAATAAAAGATATGAATAAGTTTTTAAATTTTAAAAGAGATATAATTACAGTTAATGCAAAATAGTAAATTGAATCAGATTATTGATTTTCTTTTCCCCAAAATATGCACTTATTGCAAAGTTTATGATGAAAAGTTTATATGTGAGAAATGCAAGAAAAGCCTGAGAAAATATAAACCTGAATCATTTATAAGCCGTGAAAGATCGTCTGACTGGGAGATAGAAGGAGAAAATAAGACCAAAACAAATTTAAAAAAAGTTTATTATTTCTATGAGTATTGCCCGGTTATACATTCGCTAATCAAGGCCATAAAATATGATTTTCAAAAAGAAAAAATTAATTCGATTCTTGAGCTTCTTCTGGACTCAAAAGAGTTTACAGAAATAGACTTTAGTCTCTTTGACATTATAACATTTATTCCACTTTCCAAAGAAAGGGAGGCCTGGAGGGGATTTAATCATACACAAATTCTGGCGGGATTAATCAGCATTCATAACCAAAAGCCATATTGCCAGCTACTTATTAAAAAAACACATACCCGTTCCCAGATAGATTTAACAAAAATTGACAGAGAGAAGAACCTGAAAGATGTATTTGATATTAAAGATAATTTACCGATTGAACTAAATGATCAAAATATACTTATTCTTGACGATATCTGCACAACCGGATCGACCCTTAATGAAAGTGCTAATACAATAATAAGGAAATTCCCTAATGCAAAAGTTTATGGATTATGTTTGGCCCGAGGATCTTAGTTTTATGATTTTGAAAGTAGCTGCGCAAGGAAAGCAGCAGCGGCTGTTTCCGATCGAAGCATATTTTCTGATATCTTTATTTTACGTATATCTCTTTGGGTAAACAGCTTAATTTCTTCGGGAGAGAACCCTCCTTCGGGACCCACAAAGAAAATTGTTTCTCCTCGAACAAACTCACCCGCATCAGATAGGTATTCGCCATCTCGATGCAGATAAAAAGTATTCAAAACGGGTAAAGAATAAATGAATTGACTTAGGTTATCTTTTAGCAGATTTATTTCTGGAAGAAAGATTCTGCCACATTGCTCTGCCGCTTCGATAGCTATTTTACGCCATCTTTTGAGTTTCATATCATTAATAAGAGATGCTTTAACCT
>CAZHCC010000012.1:0-14016 GCA_964530975.1 uncultured Candidatus Saccharibacteria bacterium | reverse complement strand
CTGATCAGTGTTAATTTGCCCTCCATAATAACGTTTTCCTGGATATCCTTCAGAATATTTATTTGTAAAGACAGTTCCCAATGCCTCCATTACAGCCGGAGAAATATAATTTTCTGAAGCAATTAACTCCATGCCCTCATCCTGACGTTTTATTTCTGACATCAGAATTTCATAGAGCAAGGGATCACTTTTTTTTAGATTTTGGTAGTCAAACATTTTCTTTGGCTAAGTTTATATTAGAATAAAAAAAGTTGATAGCTCTAAATTTATAGTTGATTGATCTGATTTCTGACAAATTCTACAGTAACCCGACCATCTATATTGCTGATGAAAGCTTTGCACTTCATCTTTAGTATTCATAATGAATTTTAAACTTTAAGCCACAATTTATCAATTAGTATTTATAACTTAACTCTAAATCTGTATATAAGCTAAAAATCAATAGTGTCCCAGGCGAATCCGCGACTATATTTAATAGATATGAAGGCGATAATGCATATATTGGCTACTATTTGTATGCATAATTTTCTCTCTCATAGCTATGAATGCTAATCCTGACCATGGTAATGGTCTTATATACTTTTTGTATACAGATGATTCTGACGCTCATAAGAATTCGGTCAGATAATCTGGAATAATCTTAGGAATGAACAAAGTAAACTGAATGATATAATCCTTGGAAATAGTTAATTCAATTAACATCAAGCTTTCTAAATGACATTCCTTATAGTATAATTATAGGTGAAGTTTTTTTATGCCCTGATAGTCTTTTTATTGGGAACCTATATATCCTTCTGGAGCATGGTTTTCTTTATTCCTACGCCCAAAGTATTTGATAAGGATAGCTTTATTTCCTCACTAAACCTGACAGACCGGGAGAAGCAGGTCGCCATTCCTGACATCTCAAAATCATTTGAATATAATAAGATAAATGAGAATTACTATTTCGAACAGGAGATAGATAAAAAACGTGGAAGTGCTCTTTTTATCTCAAGTATACTAACATTCTTTTTTATTTTTATTTTTATAGTCGTATTTTATAATAGAAGCCATATTATTTTTCCGTTGATAGCGGCTTTTACACTAACTTTCATCCTATACTCCTCATTATGGATATTTAACTTTACAATTGGGGAGAAAATCTACTTAGATTTACAGAATATTCGTGGGATTTATACCGGTATTAAGATATTTAATTTTTTAGGTATTTATCTTGCAGTTCTTTGTCTGGTATTGCTATTTGGTTCCTGGTATAAACTTGATCAGTAATAGTCTTAAGATTGCTAGTTTTTCTAGTATATTTTGTATATAATTTTAGGAAAATTTATGAGCAAGAATTTCTTCTATAGACTGAATAACCTTATGATTCTTGCGATCATCGTATTTGGTGGCTTCCTGATTTATTCACGTATTAATACTGTATCCTCACAAAACAGCCCTCAAGCCAATAATCCGATAACCACATCGGTACCCGCATATATTATTAATAGGGAATTAGATGTAAATATTAATCCTGGAGAATTTACGGCTCAATTTAAAAGTGATGGTATTAGCGCAGGTGCTGATGATAAACAGAAGGCTAGATTTGTGGGTGACAATCCAGAATTAGACCTCATTGATATTCCGATAAAATTTCAATTTCAGCCGGAGAATAGCAAACTTATCTTGCCGGGTGAAATTGTTTATCCAGTAATGCCCAGGGGCACGGCCCCTTTGAATTATAAATGCAGTCCGCTTGGTTCAAACGGGCAACCAAGCGAAGAAGATAGGCTGAATTGTCTTTATGGAGTAACAATGACCTCAGTTTTTACCGATATGGAAACTTCGACAGTTACAATTGGTCAAAGACAATTTAAAGTAGTACAGAATGACCCAACATTTTATGAGTCATTAACTTCAACAATAAGGAGTTACTTAGATAATTTTAAAGGTGCTATTGTTTCGGCTACGGGTCTACCAGACCAGGGACGCTCTACAGTTGGAACAATCCGGTTCTGGGGAGACGATAATTTTCAGCAATTTGTCCCCATATCAAGTTCTAAGGGTTCTAACCAGCCAATACTTGTTACAACAGGTAAAACAAAAGGTTCGGCAGTAAATCAGGATGAAGGATTATTTGCTACTGAGCTATCTCAAGGAATTGATAGCAAAATTTCTTCACGATATAAGTCAGCCAATATAGTAGAAGCAAATTTAAAGGTAATTAGTGGGCCAGGAGATATATATGAACCTTTTACAGCGAAAGTAAATGATAATGTACCAGAAGCACCACCTTCTGGGTTTATTGATATTTCTAAGGCTATCCTCCAGAAAGTGACCCAAACGGGTCAAAAATTTAAGGAAACTCAAATAAAACTTGCCGCACAGGTGACACTTAGACCTCTTGCTGAGGCAGAAAAATATGGGGTTAAATTTAAGGTATGTGACGCATTCATTGAAAATGGATTTGATTACTCTCCTTATCCCAATCCCATTAAGAAGGAAGTTCGAACAATAATAAGTAATGATGGTAAACGAATCATTGGAGAAGTTTGCAGTTATAAAGATTTATCCGGTAAGGATGTACAAGATGGGGGCTGTCAAATGTATGAAAGATATAGTAGTGCCGATTCAATATATAAGAAATGTATTACAGGAATCGAGAAACATAGTGGAAAGCCGGACGTAGCAAAAGGGTGTGCTTTGCAGTTGGCGCAGGAAAATGGATGTGATGAATTCTCGGTTGAAGAGGACGGTTTGAATTTATCAATGATGGAACATACCTTTCCAATAGGAATGGGAGCATATTTCCAGAATGCAGTTCTAAATGACCTCAATCCTTCTGATACGACGGGACCATATCTAAACTATCTATCCCCGTACTTCTGCTCAAAATTGAATCTATCATATAAATTAAAACGGGGTAAAGATTATATTTATGATATAAATGTTAAATCAACCGGGGTCAATAGTGGAAAGCTGGGCGGTCCGACAAACTTTCAGAGTGCAGATGTTGTAAATCAATATTGTGTAATTGGTGGAATAATCAGTAATTTTGCATGGGCAATGACTCAACAGCAAAATCATTATGGCCGTAATAATCCGGCAGGGGTTATTAATTTGCCCAAAGAAGCCCTGACCTGTGATAAAAAAGAAATAGCAATATTTGGTGCTACACCTGTAAAATCAAATATTTACGGTGGAGAAAGCAAGCCATATTATATTATGGATGATAATTCTCGTGGTGAAAATGGAATTGTCAAGAAACTTGATGATGCATCAATACAGGATGAAGTAGCACTTTATCATGGGTATAATGCCTATCCTCTGACCCCTTTTTATAGTGACTCAAAGCTCAAGGATTCATTTGTTCAGAAGTATTCATCACTTGATTCACATATTGTGACTGATCCCAAAACCGGCAAACCGAAGTATATTGTGGCAAGTTTTGCTCCCGAGAAGAATAAAATGTCAATGTTTTTATGCAAATTTCCTTCAGATAGAACAAGTTATAAAGCAGGTGAGAAGTCCTTATGTACGGTTATTGACGAAGGTGGGTTTTTATTTCCAGCTGGAGTGAGCATGGTAACTCAAACTACAACCGATAATACAGGCAAATCTTATAATATTGATACTGTTACAGTAATATATAGACAACCTGGAAAATCAAAAAGTGATGTAGCATATGAAATAACAAGCAAACAGGGAGATGGTGAGAAAGAAGAACTGCCTTTTGTCTATAGATTTATTGATGTCATAAGTCAAAATGATATTTCCTCATCCATATTATCAGATCAATTTGAATTACCATATCTTATGAATGTTGATGTATTACAGCTAAGCGGCGGGCAAGTTGCTGTTGGTGGAATTTCTTTTAGCAATAAAACAATTTCTGAGGTATCACTAACTCAAATTAACCCTTTGCTTAATTCAGATTCAAAAGTTGAATTTATTTATTCCAACGAGGCTTCTTCAAATATCGGAATAAAGTCAATCAAACGTGTCAAGAATAATATTTCACTTTCATCAAATTTATGTACAACCACTGGCCAGAGTTACTGCGTATTAATGAATAATTTAGCTTTCGTGAATACGGTAAAAATTGCTCAGGACACTTCAACAAATGTAGTATACCTTGTAATGATCAGCGGAGGCTTTGGAACAGTCTATCCATTTAGCCTTTCGGCAGGCTTAAATCAATCACCGACACCGGGTGTATTCGCTTATAATAAATCTATTTTTGGATATAATGATGAATATGACGCAATAAGTGCTATGAAAGTTAATGGAGCGGGAGAACTTGATATATTCCTTGAAAGGTCAGGAGCATATTTAAATATTGTCCCTCAAAGCAAGATAAGGAACACCTCCTTACTTAATTCCATTGAGCAGCAATGCGGTACTAACTGTTTGGTGGCTTTCCAAAAACAATTTGATTATTCAGTATTTGATACAGATTGCAGTGATTATGGAGGAGCTGGCTCTTGTGGCTACCCGAAACTTAAAGAAATTAAAAGCCCGGTAGTATTTGATTTTGTATATAGCGGTTCAGGCAAAATTCTCGCATGGTATCGTTATAAGGGCATTGATAAAACACTTTTTCAATCACCAGATTTACTTTACTCATATTCCGGATTATATAAAGAAGTAGGGGCCTTGCCACCTAATGAATTTTCTAATGCGTATATACCTGTTAAAGGAAAAATTGAAATAAAACAGGATGATAAAACTAAATCGATAGATGGTATTTATGCCAAACCTATTAGGTTTAATAATTATGCGGGCGGAGGTTTTATAATAGGCAGAGAATTACAAGACCGGGCTGGCAAGGTTTTTGAGGCTGCGAATATGAATCCAGAGAAGCTGAATTGCAAACGTATATATGCCTCCCAGATATCTGGCATAGATTTATATTTTGGTGATACGGGACTCATAAGACCCGGGCTTAATCCAGTGGGTAGTGCGTCTTCACCTGTGAAGCCCATAGATAGCCCTGTCGATGCAGGGGCGAGGACAAGCATTAATAGTGGTGAATACTGTGAAGAAAAGTGGTGCATTCCAGATGAAGTTGCATTTGTAGGTAACCCTAAATTTGCAGGAGATAAGAATAATGAGGCATTAAAGGCTTCAATTACAAGAGTAACGGGAGCTCCCAGAAGTTATGTTGATAGAGTATGTAATGCCGCAAGCGAAAGAAATGTATCATGTGCTGTCATTGCGGCAATATGGAAAACAGAATCAGGTGCAAAAACAACTGATGCTGCATTTGGTTGTTTTCTTAATGATTCCTCTTTTTGTAAAGCCGGTGGCCAGGGTTATGGATCAGACTACTGCACCAACTGGTATACATTTGATAATCAGGTTAAGTGTACAGTTAATTCCATTATTAACCGTTATAATGAATACCAGCCGACTATTGTTCTTAGTGGTCCTAGTGATAGGGCATTTGGACCTTATCTTACAAATCTAAATAGAGGGGGAGGGGCTTGTGTAGCGGCGACAAGATTCTCTTATGTTTTCCAGAAATATACACCTATAGATAAAAGAATAAACAACGATAATCAGTGTAATAGAGGACTTGTAGAAAGAATAGCATCGGATGGCTCAGACCCGCAGGAAAAAAATTGCAATTCAGGCACCATTATGCCACATGTCGATGCCAGAGATAATACAGGCAAGGTTGTAAAGCCAGATATCTGGCCGGATATAACCAAATCCCGAATTGGCCTGCAAAGAGTATTAATGCAAATGGATGTAGATGGTAGTTTGAATGCAAATAATTCACTTTGCTTCCCGAATAAAAATAATACCGGAGATAATTCGACAGGAAGCCAGGAAATTGCAAAGACCCTGGAGCAATACGATACATCAATAACCCAGACCAAAGGTCGTTTCAAAATGAATCTTGCCGGCTGGGGTAATGATGATGCCGCGGGGAATATTTATATGGCTCTTGCTGAAGACTGGAATAGAGATGGGAAAGGTAATGATATGCAGGGAGCTTTTGTGATTAAACCAGGGGAATCTTGGTCATTTAATGACCGGTTAAATAATCTTCAGAATTATTTAACAGCAGATGGTAAAATTAATATGGCCCCGCTTGAACAAAAATATGCAGAGACCAAAGCCCCCTGGCTTAATGAGAAATTTGATTATGAATCATCCAAGAACGTCGCTGGGGGTGGGTGGTGTGAACTTGCCACAACAATACGTATGGCAGCAGACAGAGTGAAAGCAGGTGACGGGAAGTTTCTGGAGGATATCACTTTTAGTGGTGCAGGTAATGCAACACCTCCATCAGATACATCTTATGGCACAAGCAGTGGGTGGAAAGGTGGTATTAATCACTGGACACATAGCGGAGTTACCGCTGAAACCTTCAATCAAGGTTTATCTACAAGTGATGGTGATGGTACTTATAGATTAGAAGATGCAAGTAAATATGTATCAATATGGCTAAGACCCTCAAAGTCAGATGCATTCAATGATGGGGATTTATTTATAACCAATCCATACGGTAGTGGCTCGGGTATTGATATGATTTTAACGATTCAAATAGATAATAAAGGAATGGTTACGGTAGAAGTACTTTTTGGGAAGAAAAAAACAGGCGGAGCAATTCCATCTGGACCGAATTAAGAAAGCTTTATACAATCAGTGAAACTTAAATTCATTCATAATCAGCCCTATAAGGCCCCTGATTTTTGGAATTTGATAAAGACATCATCTGAAATTCAGGAAATTTTATATGAATTCATTAACAATACAAAAAATTTAAATAGTTTTAAAGAGTAGGGGAAGAAATGATCAGCAGAATCTCCAGATCAGTGACAGAAACAGAATATGACAAATTAAAAAATTTTAGAATATCGACTAATTGCTAGATAGTACGTTGATAGTTGAGGCAATGATACGCAGGTTGATATGAATTAGTGTGATTCATACAGCATAGAGAAGACTCAAATATAACCCTCTGAATCTGATCAATATCTTGATACAGATTTCAGATAACCGATCAGGGATTGTGAACGGCTAGCCCCACGGCGTTGGGGCCCCGAGATTGCAGCAGCTAAGAAAGTTTAAGGAGACCTGCTAAAGGTCTCCTTAAAAAATCACATATAAAGCTCCTGATATTAGGTTTTAAATATCAATCTCAGCAGCCTTTGCATGCATTTGAATAAATCTTTTTCGTGGTGCTACCTCGGCTCCCATAAGCATTTGAAATGTTTTATCTGCACTCTCAGCATCGTCAATACTTACTTTTCGTAGTATTCTATTATTTCGATCTAATGTTGTTTCCAAAAGTTGATCAGCATTCATTTCTCCTAAACCTTTGAATCTCTGAACTGAACTTACTTTCTTATTTTTCTTAGTTAATTCCTTAATAAGTTTATCTTTCTCAGCATCATCCTTTACATAATGATAATCACTTTTGCCTACAGTGACACGATACAAAGGTGGTTGAGCCAAATAAATATAACCACGATTTATAAGTTCTCGAAACTGTCGAAAGAAGAAAGTGAGCAATAGGGTCTGGATATGAGAACCATCAACATCCGCATCTGCTAAAATAATAACTTTATGATATCTAAGCTTAGATACATCTAGCATCACACCAATTCCACATCCCAAAGCCTGCACCAATTGCTTTAAAATTTCGTTTGCGAGCACTTTATCTATACGGTTTTTTTCAGTATTAATTGGTTTACCTCGAAGCGGGAATACTGCCTGCGTATTACGATCACGACCTTGCTTAGCAGAACCACCAGCGGAGTCTCCCTCTACCAGGAATAATTCGGATATTTCCGGATTTCTAGAAGTACAATCAGCAAGTTTACCAGGAAGCCCGGCACCATCCAAAATACTCTTACGAACAACGCTTTCACGAGCTGCTTTTGCGGCTTTACGCGCTTTAAGTGAAAGAATACATTTCTCAATAATTATCTTGGCAACCTTAGGGTTTTCTTCAAGCCATTGGGTTAATCCATCATTCAAAACAGTTCTAACATGCCCGGCAACTTCAGTATTATTTAATTTAATCTTTGTCTGTCCTTCAAACTGTGGGTCTTCAATCTTTACGGAAATAATCGCAGTCAAACCCTCCAAAACATCTTCCCCTGTAAGATTTTCCTCTTTTTCTTTTAGGAATTCATTCTTACGTGCAAAATCATTAATTGTTTTGGTAAGGGCTGTTTTGAAACCGGTTAGATGTGTACCTCCTTCAGGATTAATAACAAGGTTTGCAAATGCCGTAATATCATTATCAATTGAGTCTGTATAAGCAAATCCAACTTCGACTTCAGTTGATTCATGTTGTTTTTTGACATGAAAAACTTCACCAATAAGTTTCTTGCCCATAACCAGGTTCTTAACATATGATTTTAGACCACCTTCAAAATATATTTCAAAATCATGAGGTTCTTCCATTCTTTCATCCCGAAGAATGAAGCGAAGACCCCCAACCAAAAATGCTTTCTGACGAATTCTGGTAATGATTCTTCTGAAATCCCATTCAGTTATTTCAAATATCTGTTTGTCTGGAATAAATGTTACTCTTGTGCCTGTTTTATCAGTTTTGCCAACTACTTTGAATGGTTCGGTTACAGCGCCACGCTCCAAACCGATTCTATATTCTTTGCCATTCTTAAAAACTTCTACTATGGTTTTCTCTGACAATGCATTGGTAACAGTAAGTCCCACACCATGTAAACCTCCGGAGACTTTATAGCCTCCATCTCCAAATTTACCGCCAGCATGAAGTAATGTGAGTACTGTTTCTAAAGCAGTTTTACCTGTTTTGGGATGAATATCAATTGGAATACCTCTACCATTATCCTCAATACTCATTGCACCATCAGATGTAAGTATAATCCTGATTAGGTCGGCAAAACCACCCAATGCTTCGTCGATGGAATTATCTGTGATTTCTTTGAATAATTGATAAAGGCCATCAAGTCCTGTGCCTCCAATATACATACCCGGTCGCTTTCTTACAGCTTCGAGTCCTTCAAGAACTGTGATTTTTGATGCATCATAACTATTGGTGCTATCCTGGTTTTTCTGAGCCATATACATATCATTTTACTAAATTTGAGTATAAAGAGAAACAATAATTAATCTATACGGAATTACTCATGAAATTCTTACTGTCTATATTTTGTAGGATCGATTCTATTGATTCAAAGATGAATTATTGTCAAATTCTTCAATGATGGATGGGTTTAATTCAAATGTTTCGGGTTGCATTATAGAAAGTAGAGTAGGGTCTTTGACAGTAAGAGGGCTGGTAGTAGATTCAGATTCACCTAGTTTGAGTGTATAAGATTCAAAACGTACCGTTGCTCTTATGGGCACTTCACCCGTTTCAGTACTGGTTGCAAATTCTTGATAATCTATATAAACCAGATTTAAAATTGGTTTGCTTTGATTCATTTCCCTTAAAAATTTAAAGAAACTTTCTTTATTTCCTTTGATATTTACATCTATAGCAAGAAGCTTCGATTTGGAATCAGGACTAAGCACAGCTTCAGGGGAAAATTCAATTTCGCCTGATGTAAGGCTCTCAAATAAACTTTTATTATTTTCATCCCTTTGAGCAAGCTCATTAAGATTGGAGTTATCTGCAATACTATTTTGTGAAGGTACCCCAATCTCACTCTCAAGACCATAATCACCAGAACGTTTCTGAATTGTATCTATAAGCGAACCTAATTTGCCTTCGGTAGGGACATATTCGGTAAGACTGACTGAGTACTTTTCATATTTATCAAGATCTCCACGTGCGGTCTTTAGATTGTGAGAAGATTGTTTTAAATTAGATAAATTTTTATTGAGTATCTTGATTGATTCATCCACACTTGTATATGTTTGTATGGATGGCACAATAAACAGGAAAATAGCTCCGATAAAATATAAAATCACAAGTATTGGAAGACCATAAAAAAATGTTTTATTTGATTGCAGTTTTTGCTGAATAATATCAACACTTTGTGCTTCATTATCCTGAGCAGCATTTTCAGCAGCCTCTTTTTTTTGTAATCTAACAACAGCTTCCAAAGTAGTTATTGTTTCATGAGTATCAGGTGTATCTGCTGGCTGATTTGAACCGTTTAAATTTTGAGCATTAACTGGCATTTTAGTTATCTGTATTCCTTTTGAAAGTTAAACTTAATGATGCTATTGTTGTATTTGAATTTGTCGAAGTTGTACTGGATTCACTCTGAAAAGAGATCTTATTAACTTTGACATTCTCGTACTTAGTATATAATACTTCTAGAAATGCTGGTAATTCTTCATAAGCATTCTTTGTCAAAATAACCTCTGCATTAATCAGTTCTCCAGTCTTAATATCAAATCTTTCGATTTTTAATGTAGGGTATACTTTACTTAAATCATTATAAAAGGTATTGGCATCTACAGATTTGTCTTTAACCTCAGTATAAAGAGCATATTTATCATTTAATGTATTCAGATTTGACTGAATCCTTGATCTATCACCAACAAACACATTCTTGTTGGCATAAGAAACCACTTCTAGTTTCTTTGTCTCAAGACTGGAATTATTAAATAGCGTAAATGCATAGGCAAGCCCTGCAAATGCAGTAATACTTATTATAATTAGGAAATTAAAACCGGAATACCACTGAGTTTCACCTTTTACTTTTTGTTCAAAAACTACTTCCTTATTTATAAGGTTGATCCCCGATGACTTTGGTTTTAGTGTAGGCATAAATAATTAGAAATCAAACTTTTTAGCTAAACCGATCGCGACAGTGTAAGCAGAAGCATTCCTTTTAAGGAATTGCATATCCCTCTCAGGGACCATAACCTTTGACCAGGCATTTGCAATTTCAACAGGCATTTGAAGTTTATCTGCAACATATTTTGCAAGACCAGGCATATTACCGGCATCTCCAGTAATATAGATCTTCGATGGAGCAATTTCGCTGAATTCTCTTTTGAAATACTCTGCAGACTTGCGTACATCAGAAAGAATCAAATCTATTACTGGTGCAATTACAGTTGAAAGCTTACCATTGAAATTGGCTGGATCTATACCATAGGTCTTTTTATATTCTTCTGCCTTAATAACATCCATGGAAAAACTCTGTGATATTGCCTTCGTGGCACTATCTGAGCCATACGGGATCGAGTCGGAATAAATGAGTTTATCTTTGTAGGCCACACTTACATCAGTGCTTCCTGACCCAAAGTCAACGATTAAATAACTTGCAGTGGATTCTGTGGCGATGGGAGCTATTGCTCTCACCGTAGCAATTGCTTCGGTCTCTGCAGCAATTGGCTCGAACCCGGCCATTTCAAGCACTCTCATATAACGATCAAGATATGCGATTTTTACGGCAATACCTAATACATCAACTACTTTGGCATCATTTTGAATTTTCTCACCCACAATTACCTTACCGATACGCACATCATCCAAAGGAGATGAGAGCCATTTCTTCATTTCATATGCAACTGAAGTTTCAAGTGAGGCATCATCGACAAAAGGTAAAGTCATAAGTCTCCGGACAACATGGCTCTCGGGAACTGCGAAAACAGCCTGTTTTATATTTGCAAGATTTGAGGATTTAATAATATCACGAATTGAATTTGCAAGTTTTTCTTGTGCATCGTCGCTATCTGACATTAATATACCCATAGGGGTAGACCCATAAGCAAAACCTTCTAATCTAGGGTTATTGCTATCATCTGATAATTTGATAGCTTTAATGGAGTGGTTTCCGATATCGATTCCAAAAAACTTAGGCAGTGACATAATGATTACATAGACAGATTAGAATTTTCTTTGAGTTCAGTCAATATTTTGTAAGATTTATTTTTTAGTCAATGCAAAGATTAGAACAGCGCAGTTATTTTCATTATGTCAAGCAATCATAAGTGGACAATTGATCAAAGAAGTTGTTAAATATTCACCAAATGGAGCTAATCAATTTATTATGCGGCGTATTCGGATGTACTATACCTATTATTGTGGTTATCGGCATTATTTATTTAATAGCAAATTCCGGCAGTTCCATGTCCCCAAGAACTGAATCAACTTTGCCTTTAAATTCAAATTCTGAGCAGGATGGTATGCTTAAATATCTAAAACTCAAGAAAGCTCAAGGGGAAACAAATATAGATGAGCTTATTGCAGAATTTGAGCATCAAACGGAAATAAAACTTGAAGCACCAAAACCTTCAAAAGATCTGCATATCCAATCTGCAAATATCAGACATGAAATACCGCAGAAAGTTACGGAAACTGAAACAAGTATAAAAAAACGCGAAGAAGTTCAAATACAAAAAAGAGTATCTACCGCTGAAGCTCTTCTATATTTGGGCTCCTTCTTGATTACCTTTGCAATGCTTGTTCTTGTTGCACTAGGATGGGACTCGATACCAGGCCTGTTTAAGTCATTGCTTCTAGTACTTACTGTTTCCGCTTTTTTAATTGGAGGCATTCTTTTAGTGAAAAAAGAAAAATTAATGAATGTCGGTCTCACATATTTAAGTGTAGGATCAATCGGCACACCTCTTGCCCTTCTTGGTATCTGGAATTTTGTAATCGGCAAAGCTTTTGATATTTCTTTCAGCTCATATTGGATTGTAGCTTCCATCATTACAGTGGTGCTTAATCTTGCCATACTACAATTTTCTACCAAAAAAAGATTTTTTTACTTAGTACAAGTAGCATTATATAGCTTGATCATTTCTTTCGCATTTACACTAACTAATGATAATAATTTTAGAATTATTATCATTGCAATACTAAATCTGTTTTTTTACTTATCTGATAAGTTATTTGCTTCATATAGCAATAATGTAAAAATAATATCAAGAGTTATTAATTCAGTGCTTAGTTTTTTGATACTTTTAAGTGTATTATCCCTAATCCCCTCTATCACAACTTCATATGAAAAGGTCCTTGCATCAATTGCTTTATTAGTCCCGACACTCTTTATCATAATAACTCACTATAAAGAGAAGGGATATATAGGGTCAGGGATTGAACTTGCACTGCTTACTTTTAAAGTACTTGTGATTTCCAAACTATTCTTAGAGACAACAGATCAATTGATTATATCTATAGGGATTTCTATGGTTGCATACATACTTATTGCTGAATACAAATTAAAGAAAGAGCATTCAGTTTTGTACTATGAAGGGATAATATTTGCAGCATTAATGTTTTTGGGGATACATATTTTTATGCTTTTGGAATGGATCACACATAGTATTGTATCCTTTGACAGTATTTCAATAATTATTTTATTAATACTCTCATTGTTTTCAATATTATTTATACCCGTTCGCAACCGTAATTATAAATTAATCGGAATTGGATTAACTTATTTACTATTCATAATTGCAAGATCAATTGATTTAATTGATCCCAGTGCACAATTAAGTATTTACATTTATACCTTCCTAGCATTTGCTTTGGTAAGCGGTATAGCCATCGTTTTGTTCCACTTAAATAAGAATAAGATTAATATACAAATAATTAGGCCTTTTGCAGAATTAACAGCGGTTATAGCAGGCTTTCTTTCCTTATTAAGTTCTAATACTTCAATGATCTTTGATGTATTCGGATCATTATCAATTTATCTGCTTATTAGAGCATATTTATCACGCACATTATCAACCAAAACAATAGCTTATTCATTAATGTGGGTTGCATATCTTGCTCTAATCCATGTAATTAATAAAAATGATTTAATAAAAATTGAAGATCCACATCAATATTCTCTGGCATTCTTAATACCTATGATCGTTTTTTTTATACAAAGTGAAGTGCGTAAATTCTACTTAAAAAATGCATATCCTGAGGATTTCGCAATTCTCCTTTTTACAGCTACAGGATTAATGCTTTCCATATTCGATAGAAATGTTTTATGGATAAATATTCTTGTTATTTTTGGTTTTAGTTTGACAAGATTTTTATTTACATTTAGTAAAGCAAATCTTATATCAACATATATTCTTTCACAAATTCTATTGATTCTGGGACTGAATATAATGAATATCAGC
>CAZHCC010000011.1:0-14479 GCA_964530975.1 uncultured Candidatus Saccharibacteria bacterium | reverse complement strand
ATTCTACTTAGACCGAGCATTCAAGAAAGCTGGTATAAAGGATGCCACAGTAAATGACCTTAGAAATACATTTATAGCACACCATTTGGCAAAAGGAACCAGTATTTTGTTCATTTCTCAAATTGTCGGACATAAAAGAGTTTCTACAACAGAAAGATATGCAAATCTATTGGGTATCAATCGAGAAAAAAATAACTCACTCGAAGTATTGTAAAGAAGGTCTATACCAAAAGGAATTTATATTTTATTGACGAATCTGATTACAAAGGCTTGCCTCAATTGTTACGAAATAAATATTGCGGCTATTTGAATTGATTTCATAATCATTTGTATAAATATATATTAGATTATTGGATATACCAATAAAGTAAGGAGCTCCCGAAGGATCGGAATTAGTTCTATTCAAATAGCTTTCAACTTCTTCGATGTTATTGATATTTGCCCCACCTTTTGGGGAATTATTTGAATCAATTATTAGCTCGGGAAGAAAGGTTTGAGGTGCTGGAGTAGAAATACTGGGACATGTATTCTTTTCCAGAATATACTTTTTTAAACCCTCAGAAAGTGTCTGTAATTCTAATTTTCTTTCCTCATTCCGAAGTTTAATTCGATAATTATCAATTTGAGTATAATTTACTATTATCAAAATTAGACTCCCTAAAATTCCTGCGATAAATACCCATTTAGTGTATTTTGATTTAAAGATTTTGGTCATTATAGTTCCAGTTGTTTAAGATTTCTGTCAGTAACAAGTTCATGGGTTTCGAACCTACCTAATATTAGTCCTGTAATAGCGGAAATCAATGGGATGAAAATAATTAAATTGAATAACATCAAAAAACCAATTGAAAGGACTTGAGTAAGAAAACTACTATTTGCTGCTTCAAGGAAAATGCCTTCCTTACTAGCTATTGCTACAACGCCTACAAATATGGAAAAGAATAATCCAAAAAAAGTAAGGAATAAGTAATTCACAAGTTTAAGTGTTGTACGGGATAAATACTTCATCAGGTCAATCTTTGTAATTTCAGAATCCTCTCTTTTCTTTTTGATACTCTCAGAAATCACTTGTTCTGCAATTACAACAGTAATAGGGTAAGTGATCATAACTGCGAAGATATACATCATGACTTCACGCGCATCGGAGATTGCAGGAAAGAACAAATCAAAAAGCCCTATATCAAATATTTGAATATTCGACATGATAAATGCAATTATCATCGCTAATATTTGATTTAAAAATACACTAACAGTTAATATTGTTGATGGAATTTTTTTAGTGAAAATTCGATATGCAAAAAGGTAAGTAGCAAGTATTTGCCAGCCAAATAGCAAACCAAAAGTAAGATATGTATTATTCCGGTATAAAGTCAAAACAATAACTCCTGATGCAAGGAAAATAAAGAAGATTTGTAAGTACTTGATATTATTTTTGAAGCCGGAAACTATCAGAAATAGACCAAATAATAATATTGTCCAAATTAGTAAATTATTCTGTCTATAATAGCTGATAAATATGATTGCACTTCCAGGAGCTAAATCATTTGTAGACTCAATTAATACTGAATCGCCTCTCTTTAGAGGTTTCTTAAATTGTTCGTTTGGAAAAATAAAAGTAGCATCTCTCTTTTGGTCACCCTGATCTTTTGTATCTATGGAAAGCTCAACTTCCTGACGATTCGAGAGGTTTTCTCTGCTATAGTCTGTAATTTCCCTTGCATCAAGAACTATTGCTACATAAATATTTGTACCTTGAATTACCGTCTGTGTCTCAGTAGTAGGTGTTGTCTGAGCAGATGCACTTCCAAATACCGGTACTATAGAAAACCCGATCAGTACGGCAAAAACGGCAAGTAATTTTTTGTACATTTCTATTGATTATACCCTATTTCCCTTACAAAATGTATCAGTATCTATATCAGAAAGCTTAGCCTCAAGTACAGCTTAAGCCTCATTTACAACCTTCGAAGGGATATAGACCTTTCTTGTTTGTACATATTTGAATGTGATTATTGACAAACCGATAAGGGTGAGCAGGAAGATTATTATACCAGCAACATTCCTTACATAAATAAGGTTAATCGCAGATATAATCGTTGCTATTATTGATGTAAAAAGAATAGGATCAAATTTGAATACCTGTAATTGGACCTGGGTACCCAAATCTGTGGCTTCTTTTACAATCATTTCAAACTTGAAATCCAAATCCTTTGACTCAACGATCTGAGCCTCAACATTCGTAAGTACATACCCTTTTTTTTCTAATGTGAAAATATACATACCTGGATCTAACCTGATCAAATATTTACCAGAGAAATCAGTATATGCTTTCCTGATAATAGCGCCTGATGTTTTTTCTTTAACTGTAATACGCACAAAAGATAATCCTTCTTTGGTATATTCATCAATAACCAGTCCAAGCTTTCTTTTTGATGGAATTATTAATGAATAAAGAAATGGCCATAAAAATCCTCCAGCAATGACCCCTCCAAGGGTAAAGAGAATCTGCGCAAGTAGTGGAAGTAAAGCTATCAATGAAGCCATACCCAAAAATCCTGCATTATCAGCTAATGGTCTTAATGTTTCTGGAGTTAGTGAAGAGAGTGTTTCTTGGAACCCATCCATTTCTTCCGAAAAAGGAGCATTCGAAGTACATGTATTTGAAACCACAGGACATGGCTTAGTTTCATTTATAACAGTCCTAGGAATATTAAACTGGATAGTACCTGATGATGCATTTCCATAAATATCAGTAACGAAGACTGACAAAGTGGAGGTAGAGGTTATTGGAAATTTGAAATTATCTCTAATGACTACTTGATAATTATTTGCAGTCCCGGTGATACTAACAGTAGAGTCAGTATTAACATATTTCTTATCATTTATAAAAATAATTAAATTATTTAGATTCAAGCCCGAACCTTCATCAGTTAAATTAATTACTATTTCCTCGCTTGAGCCAATAGTCTCATTTGCGATAGGATTTATAAATTGAATCCTGGGTGCAATAAGATCCGGAGCAGGTGGTGGAGCTGGCCTTGGTGCTGTCGGGACAGGCTGTACTGGGAAATTAAATGAAATTGAAGACTGTCTTAGATTACCAGCAAAATCTCTAGACTTTACTACAATACTTGAAGGTGAATTAACATAAAAAGTTTCAGTTGGATCAACAATGATTGTATATAAACTTGAATTACCTGAAATTTGAACTTGAGGGCTTATGGATGAATATAAAACACCATTTATATATATCTCTAATGTGCTTATATCAACTCCACTTAGTAAATCCGAAATTGTAATACTAATATTTTCTGATATACCAACACTTCCTTCATTATTGACTGGATTTACAAAATTAATATTTGGTGGTGTTGTATCTAAGGCACATGCACCGGAAGTAAATGTAAAATTTCCGTCCTGTTTGGAACCAAGTAAATCCGTACTTGTAGTCAGGTCTGCAATATTACTATCTAATGTATAGCCTATTCCATCAAATCTAACTATAAAAGAGCCCGTTGTAGCTCCAGGTTTACTTTTAAACTGGATAGTACCAAAAATTTTACTTCCATTAAGACTTGAGCTTAAAGAAACCCCAGAAAGTCGGATAATACCGTTTAGCTCATCAACTCTATTACCCTGCGCAGGATAAACTTCATATGCTGGACCTGGTTTTATCTGTTTTACAGTAGGTGAAGATTGGGAAAGATTTGAATCTATAATTTCTACTTTTGTGGGGTCAAACAGAACGATCACATCTGCAGCATTTGAAGTATTTGAACCGGTATCAACCCAAATATCAGCAGAATATGGACATTCCTGAACTAGATTACCACTATTGGGTAGTACAATGGAATATACCCCATTTGTAGTTGCTGCATAAATTGAACTTGAAGGTAATATCAAAGCCATAAGAGACAATGATATGAATAAACCAAACAGAAATAATAATTTTATTTTACTTTTAGACTGCATAACTTTTAATCCTGTCCTGACAAATATAAATTATAACTCATATTCGATAAATCTAATGAATTAACCTCGGTATCACGATTAAGATCATTTCTTATATTTGTAGAATATAGATTTATTGAAATTTGTGATAGGTCAAGTGAATTTACGAAATTATCTTCTACAACCGAAGTATCACCGGCAAGCAATTCCTGACCAGGTCCGGTAAAATTAAGATTTACTTCAGCAGTCCCTACTGTGGCAGTATAAATTTTCCTCAGATGTGAATAACCTTTTATTGCAAAATCATAAGACCCCGTAGGAACCAGGTTTACATCAATAGAAGCCATAGTACCATCACCAATAGTATTCATTGCAATTACTTGTGAGACAATGGGGACTGTTGATCCCACCTGTCGAATCTCAATTATATTCTGATTCTGCCAATTGCCCGTAGCAGGGATACGTTTTTCTGGATAAACTTTAATTATAAGTGTGGAATTAACTTTTGCGGTAATTAATACCTGATTCTCTCCTCCGACAAAATAGAGGGTTGTCCCATAATCAAGTGGAGTAATAATTTCTATTGTATTTGATGATACTATTAAGGCGGATCTAAGGTTACCCGCATCTATATACATGTATGCTCCCATATTTGTGCATGTTATACCCGTAATTGAGAGAATAGGATTATTTGTACCGTTTGGTACAGGATTTATAGACAAACTCGGTGTACCAGAACATCCTCCGCTGAAATTTATTTCTGTCTGATAAAGAGCATTAATGGTAGTCATACCTCTTAAATTAAAAGTTATAGTTTGAGCAGGAGAAAGTGAATTTGGTAATGCAAAACCAATGCCCGGTGATATTGGGAAATTTATTGCAGAGGAATTACTGAAAATGCCAGTACCAGAAATGAAAATATTATTAATCCCGGCAGCTTGAACCATTGAGGAGAAAAGGCTTGAAATTGCAATAATCGTTATCCCGACAAGGATGAAAAGATATTTAAAAAAATTTTTAGAAGAGTTAATCAATAGACCAGTTTAGAAAAAGCAAATTTAATGTCAAATATTGGGTTAAATTGATATTTGTATATATAATTGCTGGTGGTCAAAATCTCCGCAAAGAATTTAAAAAAAGAAATTGGAATAAAATTGCTGTATGAAGGAGTGACATTTGATATCGACCAAGGTGAAAAAATAGCTCTCATAGGAAGAAACGGTTATGGGAAAACTACATTATTCAAAATCCTTGCCGGAGAGGATAATGAATTTGAAGGCGAGTTTGTTATTGCTAAGGGCAGTAGAGTAATAATGACTAGCCAGGAACATTCTATCGAGGGAGCTATTACTCCACTCACATATATTCTGCAATATCTTCCGAAGTATTATCAATTAAAATCAATTATCGAAGATTATGAAAAATGTGACAAAAAGACATCAACCATGGAAGAGTATTGTGATTATGTCCAAACTTTTTCTGATCTAGGTTACTATGAAATTGAAGAGGATATATTGAAAACATTAAATGACTTCCAGATTAATATTGAACTTGCGTTAAACCCGTTTCGGAATTTATCCGGCGGCCAGAAAAGATTTGTTGAACTTGCGAAAATCATGCATTCGGGCGCAGACATACATTTAATTGACGAACCGACAAACCATATGGATTATATGGGCAAGGAGAGATTTATAAACTGGCTGAAAGTCACCAAAGCAACCCAAATCATTATTAGTCATGACCGTGATATTTTACATTATGTTGATAGAATATTTGAGTTAAAGAACCATCAAATATATTCATTCAATGGCAATTACGACAAGTATATTCTACAGAATACCCATCAAAACCTTTCACAAATTGACCTATATAAGAATGACTTAAAAAGAATAGATAAGGCGAAAAGACAATTTGAGGCTGCAAAAATTCATAAGATCAAGGCAAAATCTACAAAATCCAAAATGGCTGCAAAGATACAGGAAGAGAGATTTAGAAAAGAATTGGATAAATTGCAGGATAATTTGAATAAACCATCATTCTGGATTGATAAAAAATCTATAGAAAATATAGATAAAGAAATCATAAATTCTTATAATAAATTTAAAGAGAAGAATATTAATATCTCTACAAAAAATATTGAAAACCATAAAAGATTATTGGTACGTGTGCGTAGATTATCACTTGGCTACACTACTCCACTTTTCCAGAATTTAAATTTTGAACTATATGAAGGGCAAAGAGTTTTCATTAAAGGGAAGAATGGAAGGGGCAAAACGACTTTGATTAAAACTCTCATAGCAAAAGCAGATGAAGCACCAGGTGATGCTCAAATCTTTAATGGTGAGATTACATGTTCACCAAAGTTACGCATTGGAATTTATGAACAGGAAGTTCATGGTGAATTTTTGAATATATCTCTTAAAGATGCTCTCAGAGAAGTTTTTTTTGAGTATGATATTCCAGCGGATGAGAACAAAATCAATCAAATTCTTGGAGCATATTTATTTAATCCGGCTGAAGATGGCAAATTACTGGTAAAAAATTTATCTGGAGGACAAAAAGCAAGGTTTCAATTAATTAAAATGCTTATTAATAATCCAAATATCCTTATTCTGGATGAACCTACAAATCATTTGGATTTGCCATCAATTGAGGAACTAGAAAATGCATTGCAAAATTATGATGGTGGAATAATTTATATTTCTCATGATACCTACTTTGAAAAGGAAATAGGCGGAGTTTTAATAGATTTAGACAAACTGACTGCTTAGACTTAAACTCATATAGGGCTTCCAAAAGGGACCCTATATGAAATAACTTTATTTTGTAATACTTGTTTGTACCTTACCGGAATTTATTATTGTATTTGTGCTTGGTCGATAAATTACAATTAAGTTTGATGATGTAAATACACCAACTAAGTCATCCTTTTGTACATTTGCATAAAATGACCGATCAGTATTTTGAAGTGATGTGACATCACTTACAACAGAAACCTGAGGAATCTGGCCGGAATCAGCGGCGATAAGCTTCTGTTCCTTTACCTTATTAACTATATTTGTAACAATACCATTCTCAGTATTAGTAACTATAGATACCGGGCTTAGGCCTTCATAGACAATCTGACCCGTAGTCTTCCTGTATATTACCATTTTTGATGAATACCCAAAAACATAGTCCCCATTCTGGGCATTCGCATAAACACGAGCATTTACTTCATTTTGTTTCTTAAGAGTATCTATATCAGGTAATACTTTATTGTCGCCGATTACTCCCACAATTGGAATTTCTGATGCAGGTACAGCAACCTTTTTTGATATATCATTCACTACTTGGACTGCATCCAGCTGTGAAATCAAATTTATAGGGTTAATAAAAAAATATAATTGAACTGCCTGCAAAAGAAAAATAAGAAAAATAAAAAAACCTGTTTTAGGTATAAATCTTTTAATATGATTAAAATTTCCACCCTTTTTATTTTTATCAACTTTTAGATTTTCTGATTCATTATCTGTATCGGAATCATTATACAACGTCTTTCTCAGTCTTTGGGTATTAAGATTAATTTCCGTCATTTCCGTACATTCTAAAGACTTGATAATGAAATGTAAATCAAAAAATGTTATTTTATTTGTAATAAATGCCTGCTCTACCAAATAATCCAAGACCAAGGGCAATACCCCCTGAAATTATTTTAGCTAATGAAGTAAAACAATTAACTAGACATGTCCAGAGAATGACTTCAATGAGATATAGATTTCTTTACGGAATTATCGAAGGATTTGGGGGTGTAATAGGAGCCACCCTTATAGTTTCTCTTGTATTATTTTTACTCACTCAATTGGAACAGGTTAGATTTATGAAGCCCTTTGTCGAAGCACTTTTAAGATTGGTGGGCCAATAGTTCCTCACTAGTTTGAATACTTATTGTGATGAAGTCAGAGAGTCAAGTATAAACTCGACTTCTTCAATATCAAAAGGTTTTTGGATATAAAAATCTGCATTAATTTCTTTTGCTTTGTCTTCCAAATCACGGTGTGCCGAAACAAGGATTAAAGGGATTCCGGAGTATTTTTTATTAGATTTGAGCTTTGCTCCAAGAATATCTCCATTAACCTTTGGCATCCATAAGTCAAGAAAAATGGCTGAGGGACATGTTTTTTCGATTACATCCATTATTTTTGTTCCATCAAAAAGTGTTATTACATTAAAACCTTTATCTTCAATTATGATTTTCAGGATTTCTAAAATACCCAAATCATCATCACAACATAAAATATTTTTAGTTTTATACATTATTATTAGTTGGAAGTGTAAAATAAAATACAGATCCTTCACCCTCCTGACTATCAACCCAAATATGGCCGCCTTGTTTGATAATTATCTCAGATGCAATATATAGCCCGATACCTAATCCCGAGAATTTATGTTCAATACTTTCTACTCGATATAGATAATTAAACAAATCAATTTGATTTTCTTTGGAAATACCGATGCCATAGTCCTTTACCGCAATTAAGACATGATCTTTATTGTCATGTACATCGAGCTCCACTTTACTTGAATCCGGTGAATATTTGATCGCATTGGAGATCAGATTATTCAGAGCTTGTTCAGTTCTTTCCTTATCCCCTCTTAAACTAATATTTAATTTACGATTAACAATTACTTTATGAGTTCTGACAAATTCACCAAAGTTATCAATTACATTTTGAATCATTTCATCAAATTTATATTCTTCATTCACTAAAACTAATTTACCTGTCTTAATTCGTGAAATATCTAACATATCAGAAATAAGATTATTCATCTTATTAATATGTAAATTTGTTTTGTTTATATAAAGCTTTATTTTTTTATCCGGATTTACTTCCAATTTTCTAGCTAGTATTTGAGCATAACCTTTGATAGTTGTTAAAGGAGTTTTAAGCTCATGGCTAGCAATATTAAAAAATTCATCTTTCTTTTCTTCAACCAGTTTCTGTATATCAATATTTGTAGCAGTACAAAACCAGTTTATTATTTTGCCTTTTTTATCTTTAACAGCCATAGCTTTTACCAGAAACCATTTATATTTTTTGGATCTATTTTCATAAAAACGGTATTCTCCCTGATAAGGTTTTTCGGTTTGTAAAGTTTCATTCCAGTTCTGAACATAATCAGGGTATTCATCAGGATGTATTAATCTCTTCCAATTTAAGTTTTTCACCATATACTCATCTACACCTGTAAATGTATAAAGTCTTTGATTATAAAAAATGGGCAATCCTCTTTTATTTGTAATCCAGATCAAATGAGGTATTAAATCTGCTAATTGCCGAAATCGGTCTTCACGTTCTTGAGAAATATCTCTTTCCTCACGTAATTGCGTCATTAATTCCGAAAATTCACTTTTACGACGTTTTTCGTCTGTGATTTCATCACAGATTGCTCCGATTGCGGAGACATTATCTCTGAACATTATTGGGTAATAGCTGACTCTCCAGCATCTAGTAATTCCTGGATAAGCCGGAGTCTCACCGAAAACTTCCTGATTATAAATTGATTCTTTTGTATCGATTACTTTCTGGAGTGCAAACGACACTTCATCTGAAACAAGTGGAAGTAATTCAGGAACAGTTTTACCAATATGCATATCTGCCTCAATCCCATTTATTTCAGCTAAAAGCTTATTGACACGTATATACTGTAGATCATTGTTCCATAACGCCATGGCTATTGGAGCATTATCAAAAAGTGTATCAATGACTAAGTTAGAATATAGTAATTCATTCTTAAGAAAATCAATCTCAATATCTCTACTTTTCGTTTTACTCAAATCATTCATATAGATATTAAGTCCTTTCCTCGAGGGGCATACATCCACCTTAAACCATTTATTGGAGGGTGAATGAAATTCTTCAAAGCTGCAAGGTTCTTTGGTCAGAAATGCATTCAAAAGATTTGTATAAAAGACTTTGCCTGCAAATTTATCCCAAAATTTCCTACCGACTAATTGATTATTCCTTCTACCTAGTATTTTTTTTGCCGTTTTATTTGTGTAAAGAAAATGAAAATCTTTATCTAAAATAAAAAAAGCTACAGATATATTATCAAAAAGCTTATTGATTTCTCTTTCATTTAAGTAGTTAATCATATCTCTGTTATTAAGGTCGACTTAAATTATACTATATTGTTGTATAATAAATTTATAAATGGATGATTTAATTGATATCAAACAAGTAGGTGCTTTCAATAAGGATGAATTCATACATAAAGTTAATTCACATCTTGCAGTAATTTCTGGTTACTTACAAATGCTTGAGAAACAGTCAAACAATAATGATGAACTGAATAATCTTATTAATTCAGCAAATATACAATGTCAAAAATTGATCGAATATGTTGAGCAAAATGGATGAATCAGGAGTTAGAGGTAACTATGATATATCAATTATCAGTCATTCTATACCCAAATCCCCTTACACTTTCTATTATTGGATTTATATTTTCATCTAGAATCTTTTTACGTAATTTGCCTACATGAACGTCCACTGCTCTTGTTTCGACTTCATATAGATATCCCCAGACCGCATTTAGAAGTTTGTCTCTTGTCAAGATACGATTCTTATTGATCATAAAATATTTTAGCAATTCAAACTCCTTTGAGGTTAAATTAATTTTTTCGTCACCTTTGAAGACTTCAAAAGTCTCTTGATTTAATCTCAAATCGCGACAAGATAATTCGATATCCTCTGAGTCATTTTCTCTATACCGCACCCTTGCATTCACCCTTGCTTTGAGCTCATCTATATTGAAAGGCTTGGTAACATAATCATCAGCTCCATTATTAAAACATTCAATGATACTTTGAGTTGATTTATCTCCGGTTAGAATAATAATTCTGATACTATTATTGACTTTACGGATTTCTGTGCAAAGATTTTCTCCCCTAATATCATCAAGTCCCAGATCAAGGATTACTATATCAGGCTTATCATTTTTTATTATTTCCAGAGCTTTAAGTCCAGACCTTTCACCATATACGATAAAGTCTTTCTGATTTTTGAAATATCCTATTAAGAAGTTTAATAGTTCGGGTGTATTTTCGACAATCAGTATTTTTTTACTCATAAAGTTTATCCTTATAATAGCCTTTTTTACAAGAAAAAAACACCCATTTCTTTACTAAGTTTTTTTACAGTAAATTTACAAATGGCACATCAAATTTAAATAGTCACAGCTTAAAGTAAGGCATCCTTAAAAGAAAGGAGTTAAAAATGAATAAAGTAATAGTAGGAATATTTAATAATCAAACAAATGCAGAAAATGCCATAAAGGAATTAAAGTCCATTGGCTATTCTGGAGATGATATTTCGATTATCGCTAGAGAGACTGATGAAGTGAAGCAACTTAGACAGTCTACTGGCGGTAATGTTGCTGACGGTGCAGTCCAGGGCTCAGTGGCTGGTGCAGGGATTGGGGCCTTAGCAGGATTGCTTATAGGCGCACTAGCATTGCCTGTCCTGGGTGGACTGCTGATTGGAGGCCCAATTGCAGCTGCAATGGGACTGACAGGAGCTGCAGCTACAACAGTTTCCGGGGCAGTAACCGGAGGACTTGCGGGCGGCCTGGTAGGAGCTCTTGTTAGCATGGGCATTAGCCAGGCCGATGCACAGAAATATGCACAGCGCATTGAAAGCGGTCAGATTCTTTTGGGGGTAAAGGTAGCCGAGACTTCCGACAACCTGCCACATAATATTTTTAATGCAAATGGAGCTGAAGAAGTGCGGGTTGTGACCAATGCCGCCTAATGAGTTCTTATTTATTTTTAAGTATATATATATAAAAAGAAGGGAAAATATGTTTTTTTTAATATGGTTATTAGTTGGAGCTTTATCTGGATGGATTGCAAGCATGATTATGCAAAATGATCCATCTATGGGGGCTCTCGGAAATATAATTATTGGAATGATAGGTTCACTAATTGGTGGAACATTATTCACAATATTTACAACAGGCGACTTTAATTTTGCGAATGGTTTTACAGGTTTAAATTTATCAAGCATATTTCTATCAATCTTGGGTGCGATAGTTTTGCTTGGGCTTGTAAGACTATTCAGTGGAAGACCAGTCACTGCATAAGATTGGAGCCGAGAGGCTCCAATTACAGTGAAATGAATTGACTCAAAATTTACTCAATTAGAATCTAATTCTACATTAGTTAAGTTAGATTAAATTGGAAGAAAAAATTTACAAGAAATAAATTAAAAATGAGAAATCAAAATAATACAATAGGAATGAGCGGATTTTTATTTGGAGCTATTATAGGTGCAATAGGAGCCTACTTCTATAGCCAGAATAAAGAAACTATAGATAAATCTGTGAAAGAAACAATAGATACTGCCAATCAAAAGATTCAGGAAAATATTGACCGAGCCAAAACAAAAACAAGTGAAGTTGTTGCGGCCACTGGACAAAAAGTTTCAGATATAGGTGGAAATATTGCAGAAAAAATTGATCATAAATCAGAAGAAATAAATGATATGTCCAAGGAATTCTCCGAAAAAACTAAAGACAAAGTATAAAAATGAGTTTTATAAACAGTTTTAAAAGACTTGCCGTTAATACTATTAAATATGGATTTCTTCAAACTGGTATTCCATATTTTGTAAATAAAGCACAAGAGACCAAATTACAAACTGAACTAAGAGCAAAAAGAATTCTGTCAAAAGCATTAATAGGAATATTTGGTTTGCTTTTCTTTTTAATTTTTCTTGCCTTTCTATTTATTTCGATTTTCTTTTTTCTTGCTAATGAAAGTAAATATGGAGTCTCTGCATTAATAACAAGCAGTATAAGCTTTATATTTGTATTAATAATTGGGATTGGGATTATATTTTTTAATTCAAAATAAAAATATTTAATCAAATTGTTTCCTCACGATTAATTTAATATCATTTACGGATATAAATTATGGAAACTGCTTTATTGATTATTCTGCTTGTTTTTATTGCCCAGTTTATAGGCACTTTTACAGCAACCAGCTCGCTTTTTATTTTTACACTTACTGCATTTATTTTTTTACCTCCGGAGCAAGTGGCAATAGTTTCATCTTTCATTTTTGCAATTGATAACTTTATCAAACTCACAACTATAAAAATAAGAAGTGAACTTGTAAGCAAAGGAACAATGCTTTATGTAGGTTTTGGGGCTGCGATTCCATATTTTATCTTGAAAGTTTACTTTCCTGATATTAAAACAGATTTAATGTTTTACACTTTTACTTTACTCGCATTATCAATTATTTTAATTCAAAACTTTAAAAGAGATTTAATTCATGATGCTTTTTCCAGAGTGCCAAGGTTATTAAAAGGTTTTATCTCGGGAATAATTGGTTTTTTTGTGGGGAGTTCAACAGTTCTAAATTCCTCGATTCTTATTGCCAAGCCATTAATGCAATATCATTATCTTGCAACAGCAGTTTTGGTAGCCTTGATAATTGATACACCTATTCTATTCCAGAAAGTAATGCATGGAGATTTCTTTAAGGGATTTGAATGGTTCTTTCTTATAATTCCAGTAATTTCCTATATTTCTTCTTTAATCAGTAAAAATGTCTTGGAAATTGTAAGCGAAGAGATGTATCCGAAAATCGTTCTGGCAACACTTACAGCTATTCTGATAACGAATCTTGCAGTACATACACTCAGGTGAGGATAATTAAATCTCCGCAATTGCCGTCAGTTAATTGACTTTATGACATTTTATTAAGTCCAGCTCAATATCTAAACTCAACATACATTTTTGACATAATTTCAGCATCAGGAAATTCAAATATCTCTTCCGACAAATGCGACGAACATTCAGACCTTTTTCACTATACCTTAGAAAAAGATGCCAATGAACATGTTTCGCCTCATCAGCATAAAGAAGATAGCACTTTTCCACATCATAGTATGCCGGAATTAGTTCGCGGAGGTTTTCCACATTCTGCATCAAATAGACGTTACCTTCAATGTATTTATTCCAGATTATTATTGAATGGCCTTTACATAAAGAACATTTTGCAAGGAGACAGTGATGAATTCATTTCGAAAAATATTAAATTCATGAGGTGGGTTTTCTAATAAATCAGTTATTAGTTAGTTTATTGATTCGACTGTAATTAAGTATAATTTTCTATATTTGAGAGATTGGCATTCTCACATAGAAGTTTAGATACTTTTCCTTTCTCGATGCATTGATAATTGAAAGCTAAACAATCCTTGGCAAAAAAATAATCAAACCGATAATTATAGAAATTCCAGCCGTAATCGTGACTGCAAAGGCCGCTAAATCCCGTGGAGTCTTTGTGGCTTCATAATCAAGTTTCAATTGATCACGGATCATATCACAGACTCTTTCAATTGCAGAATTCATTACTTCTGCAACCAAAACAGCAGAAATAGTCAATGCAAGAATAATCCATTCAGTATTAGATACTTTGAGCCAAAAGCCTAAAATAATGACAATAACTGTTGCAAATAAATGTACTTTAAAATTCCTT
>CAZHCC010000010.1:0-14720 GCA_964530975.1 uncultured Candidatus Saccharibacteria bacterium | reverse complement strand
GTAAAAAGTTTTGCCTTTGTATCGCCAAAGCTCATCATCCCCCCACCTGAAGCCAGACTTTTTGCAGAGAAAATGCTATATATGATAACGCCGATAAAAATAAGCATCAATGCAATGCTTACGATACTGAGTAAATCAATTTCTGATTGTGGAACAAAATAAATTTCTGCAGTATTAGGAGCTACACCAATTTCGCGTAAATCCTCCTGTAAATGACTAGGGTCAGCAATAACCCCTGTTATTGCTTTTTCTTTGTCATCTTTAGGGTAAATTTTTACATACTGATTTTGAATTTCAACCTTTTTATAATCTTTATTTTGGATTCTGGAAATTAATGTTGCATAATCCACTTCCTTGGATCCATCCCATGTGATCCATCTTCCTATAATTGCCATCATGGCAAAAATCAATAATAAAATAATCAAAGGATTGCGGTACCATGGTCTTTTTTTGATTCCAGCCTGGATCTTACTTTTGGATCTTCTCACAATGCTTTTTGGTTCTATATTTTCGGACTTTGAGTTTTCTTGTGACATTTAAATCTGAGGAACACTTAATTATATCAATCTAAACAAATATTTGATAGAAAATTTTAGATTAATCTCAAATTATACACCATTTCTTAATATTTGGGAGTATTATTTTTCTTCGAAAGAATAGTAGTATAAATTTATGAGAAAAAAATTAAAGTTATTTTCAAATACTGTAATTATTATGCTGTCGCTATTTTTAGTGTTGGATGGTTTCATTTTTAAGGCAAGTGCAGAATCTACGTCGAATACTCCCAAAGTTATTCTCTCCGAGGTTAATTTCCTCGGATCAACTTATTCCTCGGATGATGAGTGGATTGAGCTTTATAATCCAACCGCCTACACTATAAATCTTAATAATTACTTTATAAGAGTAAATAACTCAACAAAATATAATCTTCAGGGTCCTATTGCCCCACAGACCTATTTTGTTATCTCAAAACTTAATTACACTGCCCAAACATCAGGAAGAAAACATACACAAGATCAGATTATTCCAGCTTTATCTCTTCGAAATACCGATCTTAAAGTAGAATTAATAGAAAATAATTCAGGTAATTTGATAATTCATGATAACGCAGAATTTAATAAGACATATACAACAAAAAACAGTTCAAATGGGAAGTACTCTCTTTCACGATCTTCACTTGATCCAAATAGTCCAGATTTCAGCTCCTGGACAGAAACAAGAATTCGAGCAAATCTGAAGAAATCAATATTATCCAATAATATTTGTGCAATTGACTTCTCTACTCCAGGATCCCAAAATACAGATGTGGAAATAATTTTTGAAATAGAAGACTTATGCTATAAATCTGGTGAAATACTAAGTCAGGACGGACGTGATTTATTAAGCGTAAATGGCTTTGATGGGATACTTCTTGATTTTGATATGGGGCTGGGCGCATCTTACTATGAAGCAAAATTTATTGGATATACCTCAGATAATTTATTTGATGCAGGTAACCTGCAAATTGAGACAAATCAGGGCAAGTATCAATATAATAATATTAATTCGAGGGTTTTCTCCACAAATAGAGGCTTAAGCCTTTCCTTTAGAAATAAGGACATGAAACCTGCAAATGTAAAATTTGAGGCGAAATTAAAACCTGATGAATATATCTACCACGATAAAATTATTTTTTTAGTTAAAGAACCTGCATTCAGTCAGTCAATGGTATATGTACCAAAGACTATGAATATAAGTTTAAATTCGGATTTAATAGTAGAAGATTCGAAAGAAATTCTTAAACATACAAGAGGAGAAATAAACCAGGAAAGCAAGATAGTACAGAATTTATATCTTCCAAGCTTTATGATCAGGGACCCGGAAGCGGGCTTTTTAATTACAGCCAAAGTAAGGTCAGGAAACTTTATAGACAATCAGGAATTGAATAATGTTCTAAGAATAGATATTGAGAACCCAAATACTAAGTTATTAAGATCGCGTACTTTCAAGCAGGCAATATTCAAGGACAATAAATATGTACTTCTTAAATTTGCATTTATCCCACTGAGCCATGGTGCAGAAATACTTTCCTTAACAAGTTTTAATAATGCTGATATTTATATTGAAAATATCACGATAGATGAATTAAATAGCATACCAGGCTTAATTTATGACGAGATAGATTTTTTAAATAATATAAATCCCGAACTTATTTCTATGGCTGATTCAAATTATATAATTACTAAAAGTGATGCAAAAGGGTTTGTTT
Source organism: uncultured Candidatus Saccharibacteria bacterium (assembly GCA_964530975.1). Lineage (GTDB taxonomy): Bacteria > Patescibacteriota > Dojkabacteria > JAOAGR01 > JAOAGR01 > CAZHCC01. The sequence continues at coordinate 12,472 of CAZHCC010000010.1, read as the reverse complement.
ATAACTCTCCCCATGGCCAGTTTTGTCTTGTAAGTAGAAACTGTAATCTGGAAATTTCGCTTGAAAATCTCGGTCCTTTTGATAATCAGATTTCACCACTGGCATATATATTTTGGGGTAATACTGATAATAAGGCGACTCAAATTACCGAGGTATACCAGAAGGACCTTTTGAATAATAAATTCAATATTACTTTGAGCGGCCAGAAAGGAAGTTATAGCAAACTGAAAATATATACCAATGGCATAGCTCAGTTAAAATTCAATGTACCGAAGTTCACAAATGCAATTCCACCTGAAAGGCTTATAAGCCAAAGTGGTATTAATTGGACAAAGCCATACCTAATGAAAGCTGATTCTGTTAAGGGTATTAATGGGCAGATAATAGATATTCTTAGTTCTCAATCAACTTTCGGACCCGGTAAAAGACAATTAAAATTAAATATTAAGAAACTATCGAAATATACTAGCGGCAATGATTTAATAAAATTCAGGATAATTGATGAAAGGAGTTCAAAACTTTTTGAAGTTTCTCTTGACGAAAACGACTTGGAAGATGGGAAATTAATGTCAAAAACATATGATTTTGACATTAAAAAAGCATCAAAAATCTATTTGCTTATATATTTTTATGGGAATTACGACAAAGCTCATTCAGATATCGAGGTGAGTAATATATCGGTGTAATAGCCACTCTCAAACTAAGTCTCTTCATCCTGCTATTCCGACACCTAATTCACTGCCTACATCAACCGCTCAGACAATTATCGTTCAGAATACAAAAGTTTTAATATATCCTTTAGGTCGATTTAATGATGAAGTTATAAATGCTACACTTCCTGCGGGATATACTGTCGGAAGAACGACGGGTTATGGCAGGCAAGCTGCCTCAAATAATATTATGTCCTTGCCGACGATACGAATGCTTGAAAGGACGAATCTTTATCCTTGAAACCGTATTTTAACGCAATTTAAACTGACCTTTTGTAATATGACAAAGATCTGGTAAAATCTAGCGTTCTTATAGGATTGGTTGTACTTGAGTCACTTTCAACATAGCTGGATATTACATCAATGCAATGTTTCGGGAACAAAAAGTGATGTAAATCAGTTTTTGCGAGCGTAGTTCAGTTGGCTAGAACGTCTCCTTGCCAAGGAGAAGGTCGTCGGTTCGAATCCGATCGCTCGCTCCAGAAATATTTTTTCTGAAGCCCAAAGGGATTTAGGAAAAATATTTATGTGGCTATAGCGAGGTCATGGATGGACCATCCGACCTGTCCGCCATACTTCGAACAAATCATCCATATCATTTGTCCTATTTGGCATTTCCCTATTAAACCGGTAAACTCACCTAATTTTAGAGGTCCTTAAATGAATATATCTGAGGAACTACAATTGGTTCTGGAGGCACAAAACAATAGCCATATGGCTTTTGGCAAACTCTATGACTATTATTTTCCACGTATTTTCAATTATATTTTGAATCAGACGGGCAATTACGAAAACGCTCAGGATATTACTAGCGAGGTGTTTTTTTCGTCAGTTGAAGGTATAAAAAAGTTTGATACCCAAATGAATGTACGGTTTGGGTCATGGCTATACAAAGTTGCACATAATAAAATAGTTGATCATATACGTAAAAACAAAATAAATTTTGCAGATAAAGATATAAATGAGGTAAGTGATGAAAAATGTCTGACGCCAGAAGAAGAAAGCCTTATAGCTGAAGTTAATAAAGAAATTATAGTAACTTTAAGCAAAATCAATTCCAGATATGCTGAAGTAATTTCATTGAATTTTTTTGTGAAATGGGGATAGGTGAAATTGCTGAAGTGTTAAATATGAAACCGACCCAAGTCTCAGTGCTACTGCACCGGGCATTGAAAAGTTTTAAGAGTGTTTATGAGAAGGAATTTTCGTCAAGTGAAATATTTAACTTATTTTAACGATACAATATACGAATGAATGGAAATAGTGAAAATCTGGAAAGTGCTGCGCACACTTTCTTCATGAAAAACAGGTTGAAACCAAAAATTTCTCCTGTATATGAACAAGAACTTAGAAATCAAGTTCTTAATCAATATATTTCCGGAATTCATCAGAATCAGAATAATAAATTTAAACTAATAATGAGAAATATTCTCGCAAGTTTAAGAAAAAAGCCCGTTATAATAGGGGCTTTTGCATTAAGTGCAGTTCTAATAATAGCAACTGCATCATATGTTTTATATCCTACATTTAATATAAATAATAAAGCAAATACTTCTCAAGGTATAAGTAAATTAGCAGGAGAACTTACTTTCTTTGAAGGAAAAGTAGAGTATCGGGAAAATGAGATGGGCTGGAAAAATGCTCAAACCGATTTGACTCTTAAAGAAGGCACTGCAATAAGAGTACTTGGCGATGGCAAAGCAATTCTTACACTTGATGATGGTAGCTCAGTAAGATTGAATAGAGATACAGAAGTAACATTGTCCCAACTCGATTCAAATCATATCGTAATTACAAATAATTCAGGTGAGGTATATACAAGAGTTGTTAAGTCCAGCCGTAAATTCGAAGTTAAAGCAAATGATATTAACTACGAATCACTTGGAACTGCATATAAGACAATAAATACAGAAAAACTTAAGGGAGTCGAAGTCTTCCATAGTTCAGTCAAAGCAATTATTAATTCAAAAGATATTCTTGTTGAAGAAGGCAAGAAATATTATTTTGCAAATAAGGAAAATACGGACCTTGAACAGAAATTAGCAGAAATTTCGAAAGAGGAAGTTCAAAAAGACACATTTATAATGTGGAATAAAACTGAAGATGAGAAGAAATCTGAGTACAAAGAAAATCTTGGTTTATTAAAAGATTTAACACCTCCGTCACTATTAATCTCTGCTCCAGCTGCTCAGTCACGAACTACAGCAGAAAAGATAACACTAACAGGTACAACTGAGGCAGATGCACAGGTTAAAGTAAATGGAGTTGAAGCAAGTAATTCTAATGGAGTTTTCTCACTGGAAGTGTCACTTACTATTGGTGAGAATAAATTCAATATCCTATCAGTCGATCCTGCAGGAAATAAATCAGTTAAGACTTTAGTAATATTCAGGGATACAGTGCCTACTGCAGCCCCTACTTCAAAGCCAGTAATTATCACACCAAAAATCTCACTTAGTGGTAAGGCTACAACCACCGGTCTTTCGTTCTCATGGAGCATTACTGGGGTTGATACAAGCAAAGGGTTTAAATTAATTAAAGACACTTCGGCAAATCCTGTGTATCCGGGCAATAGTGCTGTGTATATTTCTGATGGAAATTCAAGAAATTACACTATGGATATAAAAGATGGCAGTACTTATAATTTTAGGATCTGTCAGTATCTGGAGAACGGCATATGTGGTCTATATAGCAATAACATTGTATTAACAGCACCCAAAGTAGCTATTATATCTAATGTCACATCCATTACTCTTTCTGCATTCAATGCGGATGATACAGTTAAGTGGCAAACTGCAGGAACTGCAGCAAATGGCTATAAGGTTGTATGGTCCAAGTCTTCTGGACCTACATATCCTCCGAGATCCGGGGATAATGCATCCTACACTACGTCAAATCTTCTTAAGTTAACAGCTTTTGATGGTACAGGCTCGTATTATGTAAAAGTTTGTGAGTACAAAGACGGTGCATGCGGTGTTTATAGTAATGAAGCCATAATAGAATTATAGAAGCAATCACTTTTATTAGGGAAAACAGCCTGGTAACGGGCTGTTTTCTGCTTAAATGAACAAAGAAAAACAAAGTGATATACTCTTAAATGGTATGATTAAAATAAAAAATCTACATAAAAAATATGGCAATGGCTTGAGCTCTTTTGATGCTCTAAAAGGTATTGATTTTGAGGTTCCAAAAGGAGAATCAATTGCTATTGTAGGGAAATCAGGTTCAGGTAAATCCACGCTTATGCATATAATGGCAGGGCTGGATAAACCGACTGAAGGTGAAATTATTTATGACGAGAAATCTCTGAATAGTATGAATGAAAAGGAACTAGCCTCATTTAGGAATCAAAAAGTAGGTTTTGTATTTCAGCAATTCTTTTTGCAGCCAAATCTAACCGTACTAGAAAATACCGAACTACCCCTCAAAATCGCAGGAGTTGATAAAAAAGAAAGGGCTATAAGAGCAACGAAAGCGCTTGAAGAAGTTGGACTACTTGATAAAGCAAATAATAGAGCGACTGATCTTTCTGGTGGTCAAAAGCAAAGAGTTGCGATTGCTAGATCTATAGTATCTGAACCGGAAGTCATTTTTGCTGATGAACCGACAGGTAATCTAGATACCGAAAATGGCGAGAAAATTATAAATCTACTTTTTGAATTAAATAAAAAGAAAAATATAACTTTAGTGTTTGTCACTCATGATATGGATTTAGCTGATATATGTGATAATAAAGTCATATTAAAGGATGGACTTATTGTAAAGGAAGAATCGAAATGAAACTTTTAGACTTAATAAAATCATCAAATACCAATTTACTTAGATCACCACTAAGAACTTTTCTTACCGTACTTGCGGTTTTTATAGGGACTTTTACATTAACACTTGTAACAGGGCTTAGTGAAGGAGTCAGAGATTTTGTGAATAAACAGATCTCATCCGTAAGTGCTCCCGGAATAATACGCGTTAGTGCAAATGGAGGCGTTAGTGACAATCCGGTAGGCGCTGTAAAAGAATATAATTCTAATGCAAGTCAGGAAAAAACTGTTGCGACCACATCATTTTCTCAAAATGATATTGATACAATTAAAAAGATTGAAAATATACAGGATGTAAAGCCGGTCTATGTTACTAAAAACGAGTATATGACGCGTGATGGGCAAAAAAAATATGAACTTTCAATAATTTCCCCCAATATCAAAGGTTTTGAAAATCCACTTGCTGCTGGAAGGGAAATGGATAGCGAAAAAAATGACGAGATACTTCTTGCATATCAGTATCTTGCTCCCTTGGGTTTTAATAAACCGGAAGATGCACTTAATCAAAAGGTAAAAATCGGGTTTAAAAATATAAAAGGTGAAAAGCTGGAGGTTGAGTACACGGTGACTGGAGTTATGGTTAATAGTATCACAGGATCTTTTAATAAACTTAATTTAAGTGAGTTACAAAGAATTTCTTTTTGGCAAAGTCAAAGAGATACAGGAGCATTCGCTCTTGTCGCATTAACTGATCCCAAAATGCCTAAAGATAAATTTGATCAGGCAAAAAAGGAGATACGAGCAAAAGGTTATTCAGCAGTTAGTGTAGATGATCAATTGAATCTGATAAATACGGTTATTGATGCATTGCAACAAGTATTAAACGGATTTGCGATGATTGTAATACTTGCAGGAGGTATTGGAATAATAAATACACTATTGATGTCTGTATATGAAAGAACGAGAGAAATCGGACTTATGAAAGCGCTTGGGATGAAGTCTCAGGAGGTATTTAGTATTTTCGCCCTCGAGGCAACTTTTTTAGGTTTCTGGGGAGGACTGATCGGAATACTAATAGGCATACTTGCAGGATATGTAATTAATTTCTTCGCGGCACTTACAATTTTGAAGGATTTGCAAGGATTTAATCTTATGGCATTCCCATTCTGGGCAATATTACCGATACTCCTGGGTACAATGCTTGTAGGACTTATTGCCGGGACCTTTCCTGCTTTGAAAGCAAGTGGATTGAATCCCATTGATGCACTACGATATGAATAATCTATAAAAAACGTAAATTTTAAGGCACATTGGCTCAATGTGCCTTATTTGTTAATTTATGTTGAAAAAGTTAAAATTATTTAATGAAAAGAAATGTTATTACCATTCTAGTTATTGTTTTAGTGATCTGTGTATTAAGCATAGGTACTTTTGGGTTTATTGGTGCCAATTTATACAGCCAAAGACCGTCCAAGGCATTAGAGTTTAATCAAAATGCATTCAAAGGGTTAGACCAGTTCGAATCATTTAAAATGCAAAATGATTTCTCGGGACAGGCAACAATTGAAACAGGCATAGCGGAAAATGATAATATTCCATCAACAAATAATAATTCATCATTTATGAAAGAATATATTTTTGAAGAAGGTAAAATCTTTGAGACAAGTTATAACTTGGCAAATCGTCAGAATGATGATAAACCTAGTCAAAAAGGAACTGAAAAATCACGTGAGGACTTAGTAAAGGAAGATGTATTTTTCCTATTAATGTCAGGTGAGGAGTGGAAAGATATGATCAAGAATAATCAATATAAAGTAACTTCAAAGGAATTAAATGGTGAAAAAGCATGGCATTATGAGGTAAACGAGTCTGTAGCAAAAAAATTATTTCTTGATAATTTTAAGAAATCTATAATAGATGAATATAATAGTTCAAATGCAGAAAAATTAGATATTAACTCAGTGAATGAAGAGTTTAATGGTAAGGTTGAAATATCTCTTGATATTTCAGAAAAGACTAAAAAAATAATAAACTTTACATTAATGTTAACAGAAGATTTAAAATTAAGATTTAACGATAAGTTAACAGAGGCACTTTTTGGACGGATGAAAGAATTGGCTAAGCCAGGCGAAAATTTTGATTTAAGATTTGTACTTAAAAAAGGTTACTCACAGAAAATAAGTTTAAAAGAAATTAAGTTTAAAAATGAACCAAACCATCTAAAGAATTTACAACTTGCAGACCAGTTAATCTTAGCGATGTAAGGGATTAGTAAGTGGTTGTGATCTATTCATTCTAGTATAATCTTTATAAGTGAATTTCAGATTTATACAAATCTATTTAGTATTAGTAGCCAAAAATAAACGTGGGTAACCGCGTATATATTTTATATTTCCCAAATTAATAATAATTGAATAACATACTTTTGTAGAAAGAGGTGATGTCAGATCAAATCCGATTGGAATTTTTGCATTTTAAATTTTAACATGGCAACATTAAAGGAATTAAGAGATTCCAGAATAGAAAAACTAAATAGGTTAAAGGAATTAGGAGTAGATCCTTTTCCTGCAAAATCATATAGAAATATAGATAATGGAGATATAGTATCTCAATTTGAGGAATTTGAAGGTAAAGAAGTTATTGTTGCTGGAAGAGCCTTGGCAGTAAGAACTCATGGTGCTTTAACTTTTATTGATATCAAAGATCAAACAGGTAAAGTACAGCTTTATTGCAAGCAGGAAAATTTACAAATAGCTGATTACTCCAGAAGTGAAGTAGAGTTTGAGAATTTACACCTTTTGGATTTTGGTGATTTTGTAGAGGGGCATGGCAAAGTCACGAAAACTCAAAGAGGAGAGATTTCTATTGAAGTAAATAAAGTAAGAATTCTGACTAAGTCTATCAGACCAATGCCAAGTGCATGGGACGGTTTAAAAGATAAGGAAACTAGACTTAGGAGAAGATATCTGGATACAAATATGAATGAGGAGGTCTTCAAGAGATTTAGAAGAAGAGCAAAATTCTGGCAAGCACATAGAGACTTCTTCAAGATGAATGGCTTTCTTGAGATGAATATTCCAGTGCTTGAACATGTAACCGGCGGTGCAGATGCAAAGCCCTTTGTAACTCATATGGATGCACTTGATCAAGACTTTTATTTGAGAATTTCCCAGGAGCTCTATCTAAAAAGACTCATTGGTGGTGGTTATCATAAAGTTTATGAAATTGGCCCAAGATTTAGAAATGAAGGGCTAAGTGATGAACATTTACCGGAGCATATGGCGATGGAATTTTACTGGGCATATGCTGATTATGAAGATGGCATGAGATTTTCTGAAGATTTAATTAAATATGTTTGTCAGGAAGTTTATGGAACTTTAAAATTTAATATCCGAGGATTTGAGGTTGACTTAGGTAAGCCGTGGGAGAGATTTGATTATTCAGAAATTATCAAGGAAAGATTTGGGATTGATATATTCAAAACAAATCTGGATGAAGTTAAGAATGCTCTTATAAAAAATGATGCCAAAGCTGATGATATTCAAAATATAAATCGAGGTATTGATAGCTTATGGAAATTAATTCGAGCAAAATTAGGGGGACCTGCATGGATGATTCATGAACCTAAATTCTTATCACCCCTTGCGAAAACGAGCCCAGGTAAGCCACAATTGACCCAAAGAATTCACCCAATTATAGGTGGATCGGAACTTGGGAATGGATATTCTGAGCTTAATGATCCTCTCGACCAAATGGAAAGATTTATGGAACAGCAAAATCTTCGGGAAAATGGTGATAATGAAGCACAAATGCTTGATGTTGATTTCGTTGAAATGCTCGAATATGGCATGCCACCAACTTTTGGATGGGGCCATAGTGAAAGAATGTTCTGGTTTTTTGAGAATGTACCTGCTAGAGAAGCTGTGCCTTTTCCACAATTAAGGCATGAAATTGATGATATTTCAAAGACTATTTATCCGGAAGTATATAAATATCTTTCAGTAATTCCTGAAAGCAAATTTATAGTAGGAAGAATAAACTCAATTTCAATGCATCCTAATGCAGATAAACTAGTAATATGTCAGGTAGACGTCAAAAACGCTAAGCCAGAAAATCTTGCTCATAAGAAAAATCTGCAAATTGTTACTGGAGCAAGTAATATTAAAGTCGGTGATCTCGTACCAGTAGCTTTACCAGGATCAAAGATTCCATATTCGTATTATGAAGGCAAAGAAAACGGCTATATCTTAAAATCAGGTAATTTACGTGGAATAAAATCAGACGGTATGATGTGCAGTAAAGCCGAACTTCTAGGTCCTGAAAATGAAAGAAATGGGATTTGGATATTAGATATGGATGAATTTAGCGATATGACTGGAAAAGAATTTAAATTTTAGACAAAATGTGAATTTGACTCTCCTCTCAATTTATACTATCATATTATAGTTAAATCCCCCATTTCTATAGGATGTTATAAAATTTTCCTTTGGAATGGATTATGTTAAAACCAAGACTTACACTTTCATTTTATGGATCAAAAAGATTTACAGAAAAAGACGGTTGCACAACTTAAGAAGCTGGCACAGGATCTTAAGATTACTGGACTTAGTTCAAAAACAAAAGGTCAATTAATTGAAGCAATTAATTTAAAATCATCAATACCTGACATAGAAAAACCGCTTAAGGCAAACAAGAATCCATTAAAGGAAATTGATTCTAAAACGAATATCGAGATCAAGCCAAATTACTTAGATCAGAAGGCTGAAGTATTACCAGAAACAATCCTATCATCGGACACTAAAGACAATAATGTAGCAAGGAATATAGTTGCAAATTCCGGTAATCAAACAAATTTGAATACCATGAATCCAAGTTCCTCAAATTCATCCCAGCCTCAGAGCACTTCAATCCAAAGTATAAGTACTATTGCAGAATCAAATTCTGCACAAGCAATAACTCAGAGTGGGAAAACTATCCAAAACCAACAAAGACAAAATTCCTTTGGTCAAAATCCAAGAAATAACAACCGCTACCAAAACAACCAATCCAGAAACAATCAACAAAGGAATAATCAATCACAAACTAATAATCGTAATTATAGTGATAGCCAGAATCAAGGTGCGCAATCTATTTCTCAACAGCCCGCAAATTTTTCAAATGATGCAACAGTGGAAATCACAGGCATTCTGGAAATAATGTCGGACGGAACTCATGGAGTTTTGCGTACTCCAAAATTAATTCCTAGTGATAAAGATACTTATATTTCGATATCCCAGGTCAAAAAACTAAAGCTGCGCAAGGGCGATATTATAGTAGGCACAGCAAGATTACCAAAAGAGAATGAAAGATATTATTCTTTACTTTGGATTAGTTCGGTAAATGAAATTGCTATTGATCAACTAAAGGATCGTGTTAACTTTGATGACTTAAAACCGGTTTATCCTGATAAGCAAATGAAATTGGAGTCCTCCCAATTTCCAATTTCCAATCGTATTATAGATTTGCTTGCCCCGATAGGTTTTGGTCAGAGGGCAATGATAGTTGCTCCTCCAAAAGCCGGTAAAACAACACTTTTAAAAGATATTGCGAAGGGTATAAATGAAAATCATCCTAATATTACCTTAATAGTGGTATTAATAGGTGAAAGACCTGAAGAGGTTACAGATATTGAAAGATCAGTAAAAGGTATTGTTTATGCATCAAATTTTGATGATTCTCCAGCCAATCAGGTTGCAGTTGCAGAACTTTCACTTGAAAGAGCCAAGAGAATGGTTGAAGCTGGTCAGGATGTAATTATCCTGATGGATTCGCTAACCAGACTCGCGAGAGCATATAATGTGGCTCTTCCTGCATCAGGAAGAACCCTTTCAGGTGGTCTTGATCCAGTTTCCTTATATCCTTCCAAAAGATTCTTTGGAGCAGCTCGAAACTTCGAAAACGGGGCATCACTTACAATAGTTGCCACATCCCTTGTTGATACAGGTTCAAAAATGGATGATGTGATCTTTGAAGAGTTCAAAGGTACAGGCAATATGGAACTTAAGCTTGATAGAAGACTTGCAAATAAAAGAGTCTTTCCGGCGATCAACCTACTTGAATCAGGCACAAGAAATGAGGAATTACTTCTCGGAGGTGAGAAGCTTCAAAGCTCATGGAAGATACGTAGAATGCTCGAGTCTCTCGGGGACGAGGGTAATGAGGCATTGATTGACAGAATGAAGAGCTCAAAGAGTAATGAGGACTTTTTGAATACTTTGCATCAATATTAAATCACTTTAAATCCTTTATTCTGCACAAGTCTTGATTTACTTTTATTTGGGAGAATATAGTAAAGTGCCTGCCCTTCCTGAATCAAATTTGAATTTCTGACAGAATAAACTGACCCGGACTTTGTTGCGATAATAGGGAATTCTTTTTGAAGCACCGGATCATATATTACACCGAGCTTATCACCAATATTTATGGCCTGGCCCAATTCGACCTTCATGCTTAAAAGTCCGTTATTCTTGGATTTTTCATATGATTTTGAAGTTATTAATGTTTGTTTAGGTTTTGGTTTTCTTGTATTAGGAAGTAAACCATGGGAAGACATAATACTACGTATACCACTCATTGCTGGCTTTACAAAGTCAGTTTCTACTCCTGTTTTACTGCCGATCTCAAATACACTCATGCTTGTTCCAAAATCAGTACTCAAATAAACAGGCATTAGATTTTTCTTAGATTGGGTTTTAAAATGTAATTTAACTCCAAAGGATTTCAGCTCTTCCAAATTTGAAATTAGACTTTCGTCTTTAAAGTATACTTTACTATGCGGCAATAAATCGAACTCCGTACGGGAATCAGTGAATATTATCCCAAAATCGCATTTCTTAAAAAAATTATGAGTTAATTCATATGCAAGTGTCTGTGTTAAAGTTTTTGGTGATTTACCGAATTGTTTGAATAAATCCAGTCCGTCCTGATGGGCGAATCTGGAACTGGAGGCAACTGCAGGCAAATTCAATGCAGGAAAAATAATCAGTACACCTGTTATTTTCTTTTCTAACTCAGTAAGTTTTGCGACCCTTACAAAATTACGTAAAATATTTAGTGAATTTATATCATCCCCCCTTACTCCTCCCGCGATGAATCCGAATCTTCCGGGTTTCTTTCCGACAATTTCATAATAAGGAATCTTGATTTCCTGTTTTCCAAATTTAAAATCAAAATGTTTTAATTCCACATTTAAAGATAAAAGAAATTAATGGTTTTGTCATCCAGTTCACCTCTATTTATTGAATTACTGGTTTAATTAAAGATCCCGGATATTCTGCTAGCAGAATTCCGGGATAAGATCAGCACTTGGTAGACTTTGTTTTGACCTATGTTTACTTGGCTTTCGGGTTTTTATGATTTTTGTTTAGTTTATTACGGCTGATCTTACCTATACCCCTCCGCCTGTAATTCAAACATTAATTTATATTTGCCGTCTTTAATTTGCATTAAATCCTCATGGCTTCCTTTTTCTATAATTTTGCCATGCTCAATTACATAAATCTTATCTGCATTTCTAACAGTTGAGAATCTATGGGAAATAATTATGGTTGTTTTTTCTTTTTGAACCTGTTCAATCTCTTTAAAGATTTCATATTCACCTTTTGCATCAATTGCAGATGTTGGTTCGTCAAGAATCAGAATATTTGCATTACGGTAAAAAGCTCTTGCAAGTGCGATTCTCTGCCATTGACCTCCAGAGGGTTCGATACCTTTCTTGAATTGTCTGCTTAATATTTGATCAAATTTACTTTTATACTCATTTACAAATTCATAAGCTCCGGCATGCTTAGCGCTTTTTTCGACTAATTGCATATCTAATTCTTTATCTACATCCCCAACAGCAATATTCTCTTTAACAGGATAATAGTACTCATTAAATCTCTGGAATAGTACCCCAATATTTTTATAATAAGTATCCAGATCTATATCTTTTATATTTACACCGTCAATCAAAATATCTCCCTC
>CAZHCC010000009.1:0-15189 GCA_964530975.1 uncultured Candidatus Saccharibacteria bacterium | reverse complement strand
AAGTAACTTCACGATCCAGTATGTCCCTGTCATTCACCTGATAGACTCCGTTTATAAGTATGAAATTAGAACTAGAAGGAGGGAAGCCTTCTTTATTGATAAGTGAAGTATAAGCTACATAACCGAGCATTATTACACCTATTACAACAAGCAAAGTAACTCTGAATTTCTCCAGGAAAAATAAGCTGAAATTTGAAAGTAATGAGCTTTTTGGTGGCATAAACCGTTTATTATACTGTTTTTTAACTGCAGAGGGTATATAAATACAAGTACAAGTAAAGTCTATGCTAGAATAAATTATGAATGAAGGAAATAAATATAATTGGCATGATTATACTGTTTTGGCAAAAGGTGACTTCTCGCCGGATCAGATTTCCATTATATTTGAAAATAATACTAGAAAGACAAATAACCGTATTGAAAAGGTTATAGAGCAGTGCTGGCAGGATGCGCATAAAGGCAGGATTAGTATTGGATTAGCACCACTCTGGCAGTCTATTATTTATAGATTAAATTCTTTCAAAGTTTCAGAACAATTACATTTAAGTTTAGGAGAAACTACATTCAAAGAATTACAAGGTACAAATGCTACCAATTGGATACTGGGTGATATTTACGGCAAGGATTTCCTGGCAAATGGAATTATTGTCCAAGGTATTGTCTTTACAAAAGATGGAAAGCTGATACTTGGAAAAAGAAATAACCGGGTTAAGGAAGGTTTTGAGACATGGGCAATTTTTGGAGGTTCTTTAAATAAGGATGAGATAGAGGTAAATACTTCACAAGATATTTTTGAAATGATTAAAAGGGAGTTATATGAGGAAATAGGTATTAATGATACAGATATTATTGCTTTAAGACTTCGAGCATTATTCGAAGATTGGAAATCTTACCCGGTTTTGCTTTTTACAGCCCAATTAGATTTAACGGAAAACGAGGTTATGAATAAATTTAATTTAAATGGTTCCCTGGAAGAACATGTCGGTTTAGTTTTTATAACAAACGATGAGCTAAAAGAGATAATTTATTCAAAACCAGAAAAATTATCTGATTTAACACTCGCAAGCACTGAAATATTTCTTATATAAGTTTTAACAAACTCAGCTGATACTTAAATGTTAAGTATTTTTAAAACTTGTATGTCTTTAGTACAATATTTATTTACCTATTGTCATTTTATTTGCAGTAATTTAACTGTGAGTTGATAAAATTAAAATTGAATACCATCTTTACATGAAAAGATTTCTTCACTTTTAACTTCTAATTGCTGGTCTTTCACCTCCAGAATAGTTTTAAAAAGGGTTATGGGATATTGGAGATTTTCAGAGAAGTAAACAAACTTTATGGAATTAGTCGCAGAAAATTCCAAGCCTATATCAATATCCTTTGAATTACATTCATCAAGTTTCGAATCTGGCGTATATTTATGTACTCCATCATAAATGAAAGCCCGTATACCGCAAGAAGTTGGATTCAATGCATAAAAGTAATTCACCATACTTATAAATTCATCTTTTGTTTTAGGCTTAAAAACTGCATAAATATTTTTTAAAGTTACTTCATAATATTCATTATTATTTAAGATATAATTATCATAAACTCCAGTCTGTCTACAGCCACCTCCCGTGAAACTATCACCACCTGGTGACATTGAGAATCCTCTGATTTCAAAATCAACACCCTTTGCTCTAATTGTGTTTACCATATCCGGCTTTGCAATTAACGAAGTCGCAACCTTTTTATCTAAACTCATATTGCCAATTGAAAGATTGGAAACATTAATTTTAGAAATATTTGGATCAAATTTATTTTTATCCGTTGTAGAAACCATTGGTCCTGGTTTATTATCAACTTTCTTAGATGAATTAAAAAACATTATTGCAGGAATTAGTATAGCTATTATTATTATACCAATGATAAAGTATTTATATTTTTTTAATTTTTCTTTCATTTTACGTTTTGTTCAATAAATTCTTTACGACTTAAATTACCAGAAATTATATTTGTACCAACGGTATAATTATAGCTGTCTTTTGTAATTAAATATTGCTTATTTAAATAATAAATCTTTATAGTCTCCGCCATTTCCTCTTCGGGCATTGTATAGGGAGGAGTAGGCGTTAGCTCGCTTAAATTATAAGTGGTCTGACAGGAATACCTTGTTACAAAGATTGGCCAGGCAACTTCTTCTCCAGGAAGACCCTCTCTAAAACGTGAGCATTGAGATGGCATTACTCCACTATTAACTATACTTGTATCTAATATCCATTCGCCATTTTTTGCATTAAATAAAATATCATAGTATTTGTATAAAATATGATCAGTATCGTTAATAATATTTTTCCCATACTTTGTGTCCATTGATGAAACACGTCTTTGCCAATTATGTGCAAATTCATGAATTACTGTCCCCTGAAAGGAAAGATCAATATCTCCTGTAGCTGTTCCTAATGCACAAAAATAAACATTATTAGGTTCGGAAGATCTTACATATCCGCCAACAAATGACCCATTACCAAAATCCAAACAACTGTTTGTATATGTTGTATTAACACCACTCCCTACAGTTGCTTGCTTAATAATTACCATATTTCCTTGATCATAAAAACTTTTTGGTACGTAATAAAGCCCAAGACCAATATTATTAAGATCAAATTCTGTCCATGTTACACCATCTTCTTTGAGACTCACATTGTAAAAACTTTGTATTTTCTCAATTAATAATTGTGACCTTGTAGGGGGTATTTTTAAAGGAGTACTGGATTGGGAAGCTAGATTTGAAGCATTAAATTTAACATCATTTTCTTTAGTATTGCTCCACCATTTAAGATCATCAAATTCAAATTCCTGATAAATATATACCTGCGCGAAAATCTCGTCTCCATCATCAAGATTTTGTCCGATTGTGAGTTGGGTTTGCCACTTCCCTTCCGAATCATCATTCCACAATTCCGCAAGTCTAATATTATTTTTAGTTTTATTATAAATTTCGACCTTTACATTATCTATAGTTCTATCCGCTTCTTTATTTTCCCATCCGGATGGACCCAACCAAAAATGACGGTACTCATTATTAACTTTTACCTTTACAGGATTGTATTTCTTAATTCCTATTCCATAAACTTTTATTTGATTAGTATTACTTGTGTCTCTTTCAACGTAAGTAATAACGGGCATTGGGATAGAATATCTTTTGACCTGATTCCACTTTTCAGTTCCAAAAATATTTATAAATCTATCAAATTCTATATCAGGAGTTTGTAGGTCATTACTTGTTAGATTCGCAAACGGACTGTCATGAGTACCAATACCAACTCCAATGGGTCCATCTCCAATTCCAAGCACTGTACCTATATTTCCACCAGCAGGTAAATTAGCTGGCTTGATTAGTAATATTTCATCTTTATAACCTTCAGAAATATTTCCTGCTTTGTCTCTGAACTGCACACAGACACTTAAAATATTACCACTGCCTAGATCAAATCCAGTTTTACTTTCTGCATATGCCTCCCACTCTCCCCATATTCCGCAGTTGGCTGCAAGTCTCATCGCCTCCAGCCCCGAACCCTCGATACCATTTACAGTATCGGTAGCAGAAATCTTCAAACTTACCAAGCTACTAGACGTAGAACTTGCTCCATTATTTATCAAAATGCTTCCAACAGGAGGAACATTATCAAAGAAGATTTCATCTGCAAAATATGCTCCAGTAGTCTTTTCAGATCTTCCATAATGATACATAGCACTTCCATAGCTGAGTGGAGTTGCATCTGAATGCTTCTTTATAGCACGATAACGTACATATATTCTTTTAACCCCTACAGACTCATCAGTTAATGTAGCCTTAATCTTACTCTTGTCCCATGGGTAACTCATTAGTTCCCAGGTTGACCACATTGCATTACCATTTCGGATTGACTCTGGACTCGCATCTGTAGTTTGAGCAAAATCATAGATAAATGCAGCACTATCACTACCTGGTTGATTTTGAAATGAAGTGACTTCAAGAGTTAAATTTGCACTATTTGCAAATTGAGCACCATCATTAATAAGCATTCCCCTATCTTCATCAGAAAGATTTACATTGCCTTTTACAGAAACTCCTTTTAGAAATCTAGAACTCCCATTTTCTGTAAACCATTTTCCGCCTTTGAGTAAGTCAAAGGAAAAATCAAAAACTCCGGGGATCGATGGAGCTTTAGTTTGAATATCTTGTTCGATAGTTCCCCCAGGAGCCAAATCTTTTTTTAGCTTTGTAGTGTCACCCCGATAAATTTCAAATTGACCATTTCTATCGATCCAATGATAAGAGATTTCAACTTCTTCTTTTTTCCATATTTGATTTGACGTATTTGTTAGAGTAATTTTTGGCTGCAATTGACTATTAACTTGGGTTGCATCGGGTAAATTTATTTTTTCGACATTGAATTTAAATTCTAAAGAATCGGATGTATTTATAGGAATTGATGTTGGTGTGATTTGAGGAATTTGTTTCTTGCTGTTTGTAGACTTTTCCTGAAAAACATTTGGATTACGTTTTTTGTCGTCATTTTTAGCGGAAATAGTTAATGATTGTGTAAACATTACTGTTAGCAGTAATACAATCAGCACAAGGTTAAAAATCTTTTTCATTATAATATTTTTTAAAGTGTCTTTATTATATATATAATTATTTCAAATGCACTGCATACTGATCAATTGCAGAAATTAGAACTGGAATTGTTTGTATACCTCGTGATTCACCATTTTTCTTATAACCCTGCTTTAGGTATACACTGCTTGTTGTCCCCTCAAAGGTAGAAAAATACCATAGACCAAAAAATAATTGAATTTGTTATTATGCAATATCAAAATTACGAACATAGACTAAGAATAGAGACTATTCAGTTGTAATGGATTATCTTTTATTGCCTAATGCAAAAACTATCGAAGAAGCCGACTCGTTAATAAAAAAGAAATTTCCGGAAATTTCTTTATTGACAATAAAACCTGCCGAATTACAGGACTTTTGGGAATTAATTGAAAATGGACTAACTTATATTCTAAAAGAACCCTTGCGATTTCAAATCGATGAAAAAGAAGAAGAAAGGGTTAAAAACAATTTCCAAAATTACAAAAACTCGCTTGAAGAATTTATAAAGCATGAATCACAAATTTTTTACTTCACTGTTAAAACAGGCTTACCTACTGATAGAGTCTTTTGGAATTATGAGTTTGTAATAATAAATTCTGACGGGAATAGCATTTTTATTTACTCTGCTGCTTTAGACTAGTACTGAATCGCAAACGAAAATAGTTTTATTGTTTTGACGACCGAAGGTCTCCGTCACTTCGTTCCAGGTAATCTGGCACTATTTACATCCAGATCGTTCACAAATATTCATTCGATAAATAAATTTCTGTCCCCTTTGAGAACAAAAGCTTTTGGCGCGCCCGGAGAGATTCGAACTCCCGACACCCTGTTCCGAAGACAAGTGCTCTATCCAGCTGAGCTACGGGCGCGAAGCCACTTATGTGGCTTCGCGTTCCCGGTACTCGCATTGGATGCAGTACTGCATGCTGGACCACAATAAGTATTAACATACTACTGTGCTTATTACTTTTCTGCTTTGGCGTTCCCGGTATTCAAATCGATGCAATACCACAACAAAAGTCACAATAAGTTTATTCTACAATATTAATTTTAAGGTTCTTTAGCAATTATGTGCTTTTGCGTTCCCAGTACTTGCACTCAATGCAATACTTCAAACCAAACCACAATAAGCATTTTGCTTAAGAGATTATAGTCTAAATCCCATATTAAATGAACAACCAGAAGGTAGAGCGATTGAAATTATTCATTTTTATTTTATGATGCAGGGCTTATTTATGATTAGACATTGAACTCTAAATATAGAAGTAATACTATAAATCATGAGCAAAAAGAAACTGATTATTGCAATAGTCTTGATACCGGTGATTTGTGTTAGTACCGTTATTTGCGGAGCACTTGCAACACCGATAATTCTAAACCTCAATAGAGACTATAAATCGTCTATTAAAACAACCTCCACCACCCCTGATAAATGTATAGGTACAGAAATGTCTTTGAAAAAAGCGGATTTTCTTTTTATCAGTATTGATGATAAAAATGCGGAACCTGATACAGAGAAGTCTTTGAAAAATACATATAATAACTCCGAACTATCCGGCATGAAATACGGTATTATAGTCAAAAATAATGAAAAACCCGTTTATGTCACTTATGAACTCTGCGAATTGGAAGGCAATAAACCAGTTACAAAAGCAGATCTGAGCAAAAAAATCCCACCGTATGGGGCAAAAGATCTAAATGCTACTGTCTCCATTGGAGGGAGCACGACTAACTTTACGTATGCAAACACGTCAGGCGAAGAAATTTTACCTCTCAAAAGTGGCAAAACCTATACAATTAATGCATTCTATTCATTTGCCGATGAGGACTGGCATTATGGTGCGACCAAAAGCTTTACAGTGGAGTAAAAGTTTTTTGTCTGCTATTTTAATAGTCTTTCTCATTAATAAGCATTAACTAACATAAATCCAACTACTTCCTCGGCAATATTTTTGCCTAATGCTTCAGAAATCCCTTCAATTCCCGGAGTATGGTTTGCTTCTAGAATCCAATGTTTGCCATCTTTGTCTATAAGGACATCAACACCCGATATCATAAGTCCTACTGACTTTGCGGTTTTAACTGCAAGTTCAATGATTTCCTTGCTGGGATTAAATGGTTCTACAGCTCCACCAAGAGAAAAGTTTGCCCGGAAATCCCCAGCTTGAGGAATTCTTTTCATGCAGCCAATGACCTTGTCTCCTGTGACAAAAACTCTTAAATCATGTTCATAGTCAATATATTCCTGCAAAACTATATTTTTGACTTCTTTTCCAAGCTCACTTAATGCAGAAGAAATTTCCTCTTTATTTTTTACAAAATAAACATTTTTGCCTTTACCGGTATTAATGGTTTTTAAAACCAGAGGAAAGCTAAAATCCGTTTTTTCCATAATTTCATTATTTGTGAAAAAATATGATTTTGGCATGGGGATTTTAAATCTTGCCATTTTAAGCATATCCGCCCTTTTATTAATCAAATATTTAAGAGTGGAAAATCCATTATCAAAAACTTTTATCCCTTTTGAACGGCAGAAATTTATAAATTCTACCGTTAAAGAAGTGTGTTTAAAACCTCCCCGTATTAATACAATATCAAAAATCTCTTTTGTAACCACAATATCTCCAAATCTATATTCTTCCCCATTTTCATTTGTAGATACAATAATTTCATTAGGGTTTAAAAGAGTTACGGATTCAATCTTCGAATCGCCCTCCAGTGCAGATATTATAAGCTCAATATTTTTGACTTTCGGGCTTAATTCGGTAAAAAGTGCGACTTTCATCTATTTGTTCTTGCCATCAAATATAATACACTTCTATGCTCCGCATTATAAAGATTATCCCCTACTTTTCCATCCTTATAATAACATCGGTCAACCAGATAGTTTCCAAGAGTTCCAAGCGATGTTTCTGCTTCATTTAGAATAATTGGTTCCAGGAAAGTATCATAACCGTACATTTTGCAGCAGACTAGGAATTCCAGTTTCATATCCAAAGTGAAAATAAAGAAATTATTTTGAATGGAATTTTCTAAATATTTTAGAATATCATTTGTATTTTTATCCAAAGTCATTTTCTTTGAATAAAATTCCGACTCACCAATTAAAGTATGGGTTAGTAAATAAAGCTTTTTATCAAGTGTTTCTTCATCACTTCCCGGCAGCAAGTCCAGAACAATCTTAAAAAAATAATCTGACTGCAAATTAATTTCTTCACCCTGATCTCTCAAATAATTTCTTGTGAAATAAAGAAAATTTACAACTGTAGTTGAAGCATTAGCAATTGCTTCCTTATCAGTCAGAACTTCCAAAGCTAATGTTTTGAGTTCATTTGTATCAATATATTTCTTGATTAAATCACTAATATTCAAGCCATAAAGAACTTTAGCGAAGAAATAAATAGCAAGCACTTCTGAATATTTCTTGACAAAAGGATATTTACTTTTTAAGAGCCTTCTATAAAGTTTTTTCCCGGAAACTTTGTCTGATTTATAAATAGGATCTTCAAAAATACTGCTTCGTATTCTTTTTTCAATAAATCCTCCCTCCAAATCATACAAACTGTCTTTCTTTCTGAAATTTTCTATTTCTATTGGATAAAGTATTTTATCCGTCCATAAATGTAGCCTTGAAGCATAATGGAATTTCTGAGCATAAAGGTATGGATAATTGGAATCATAATAATTTTTTACTTTATCAAAAGTTTCATCTTTTGAAGCAATCTGAATACAATATTCAATAATTTTTTCCGCTACATTTATTCCTGTTGCCGGGGCAAATCCTTTCCACTGGACAACACTATTTGCCTCAAGAAATTTATACTTTTGTTCTTCTTCATCAAAAATAATATCTATACCGCATAATTGCAATTCAAAAAGTGAGGCTACCTTGGTTGCTATATCGCGAACATTTCTTATAATTTTAGGATCAGTTTCTACATAAGCTGCTGCGCCCTGGGAAACATTATTTAAAACGCTTCCCTCTTTTGCCACTCTTTTTATAACGCCGAGCAAGACTCCTCCAAGCATAAAAGCCCGGAAATCTCCATTATTTTTTATAAAATTCTGGTAAACATAATCCTTTACTGATTTTCTATTCTCTTCCAGTTCATCGATTGTACGGATAAGCCTTACATCAACTCCTCTTGATCCCTGATTCGGTTTTTGGATAAAAGGAAATTTGAGAATACCTTCATCTATTGATTTTATAAGTTCCGATTTTACAGTAAAAGTAAATGTAGGTATTGAAGCATATTCCAAATGTTTTGCTATCATTTTCTGCTGATAAAATTTCTTTGGAGTAAAAGGCTGATTGCCTACCCCTAGATTTATTAACTTTTTTCCGGATAAAAGCTTCATAGCCAGAGTTCTTGAAACTCCAATATCAAGATCGGATGATCTCCATATTACAACTTCTCCCATATCAGGCATTTTTGATTCAAAATCAGAAAATGAGGAGAAATTTATAGCTTCAAATTCTATATTCTTCTTTAAAGCCTCTTCCCTGAGCTGATCTACATGAAAGCCGGAAGGCGAAACAGTAACAAAAGTGATTTTCATTAAATGATTTTACCACCTTTCCATGTGATAAAAAAAGGGCAAGCATAGAGTTATCATAGCTTCAATAATTAGGCAGAAATGCTTTCATATCATTTAAGAGAAACGGATCCAAAAAATCTGATCAGAATTTTGGGTAATAGTTCAATCAAAATTAAATATCGTCAATTTATTTTTTATTCTTCAATTCATTGTAAATAAAATCTTTGCCAATAAGTACTTTTTCTGAATTCCCCTCCAGATTATGAATAAAGCGAATAATTTGATTAAGAAGATATTTATCTTTAATAATTGCACTTAATTCAACAGTTCCAAAAGCGATTCCAGCTGTAGAAAGATTATGGGAGCCCAATAAGACCTGATCATCGCAAATAAGTATTTTGGCATGTGTATATCCATTCTTACAATGAGAAATTTTCATTCCAAAAATTTTTGCAATAATCATGTTCATGATAAAGAAAAAAATGAATGGAAAACCTTTGATATTTTTATATTGTTTCTGAGGTAATATTATTTTTACAGTTGCACCGTTAATTCTACCGGCGATAAAACGTAATAGAAGGGGGATTTCAGCAGGTATTTGAGAAACAAAAATGATTTCTTTCTTTGCCTTTAGTATCATTTCGTATGCATTTTTTTGAATTTTAGATTGAAAATGTTTACCTATATCCAAAATAAGTTTCAAATTATTAGAATACTCATATGTGAAATCAGTCTTCTGGCTTTTAAGAAATTCCAGACTTGAGAATTTAACGATTTCCTCAGCTAGTTTATGATCCGTGACTTTAATCATAAAATCATTAGCATCTTCTATACCGAAATTAATAGCACCAAAATATGCAATACTACCAAGATCTCTTTGGATAATAAAAACCTTTCTATGATCTCTTCTTATAAAAGGTAAGTTTCTCTCAAGAAAGTCTGGTTCATTAAAATAAGATATATGAATACCAGACTTTATCATCCTATCAAATAGTTTTAGATTTTCATTAATGGCCTCCTGATTGATCTTCTTGCCTTTTCCCGATAACGGGTAGTAGAAATTACCTCCATCAACATTATACTTGGAATAAATGGCATCAGCCTGTATTGAAATATCAGCTCCTTTTTTTGCGGCTTGTATTAGTTCTTCGGCAATTTCACCAAAAGGACCTTGGGCCATGATTTTAAAGCAATAGATTTTAATTGATTTAAAAGTCTGACTAAGCTCTTCCTTAAGTGAAGAAATATACTTAGAAGATGGTATAAATTCAATAATATTTTGAAGGTTTTGCATATATGAACAATGTTATAATAAATTTTAAAAAATTCAGGAAATTATACTTTAATTTATGACAAAAATACTTTGTAATCTCGGACGTTTTTTTTTATTATGTTAAACTCCAATGTTTTTTCTCTATAGGAAAAGTTATGTAATTAATATAATCTTGTTAGTTATAACATTAGTAGCGTTTTTTGCATCATTAGGGGCTGCAATTCAAACTCCGGAGAATAGAAAAGAATATGAATCAAATGAATATTCCTCACCTCGGGATTTTCTGATTAAAATAAATCCGGAAAAATTCGGCAGCAATAATGAATCATTAATTCCAAAGGCATATGCAGGTCAACTAAAAGAAACAAAAAGCAGAGATTGGGTCAAGGTATCAGTCTTAAGTGATCAGGATCTTGTAAAGATAAGAAATACCGAGGGTGTAGAAAAAGTAGTACCTGACTATAAAAGAAGAAAACTTGCACCAAATGATTCCTATTATAATTCACAAAATAATATTATTAATGGACAATTTGACCAGTGGAATTTAAGGCAAATTGGGTTTAATCCAACAGCCCAAACAAGTGCCTGGAATACCACTACTGGCTCAAGTGAGACAATAATTGCAGTTCTTGATACTGGCGTCGATCTTAGCAATCCCGATATTACAGGTGGAAGTGGCAGTAACTGGTCAGAAAATAATATATGGATTAATCAACAGGAAATACCAAATGCCATAAAAGTATCTATGGATACAAATAATAATAACATTATTACTAGTGTTGAGATGATCCTATATTTTAGTACTAATAACCTTGATGTAAATCTGGATGGGGTTGTAAATTTCCTGGATATGGTAAGTAACGGTTCACCACTACTCAATAATATGGATAATAATTCTCCACCAAATGGATATGAAGATGATATATTCGGATATAACTTTGGTTCAGGTATTTCAAATATCAATGACCCCGATGGACATGGCACACATGTATTTGGGACAATTGGTGCTGTAACAGATAATAATGTCCATGTGAATCCTGGTATTGCAGGGATTTGTTGGTATTGCAAAATTATGCCTTTAAGAGTGACTCAAACAACAAGCGGATTTGAAGCAGCCGCAGACTCAGATATCGTAGATGCAATCGACTATGCGATAAATAATGGGGCAAAAGTTATTAATATCAGCCTTGGCGGTCCAAATTATTCTCCTTTTCTGGAGTCTGCAATAGTCAATGCGTGGGATAATGGGGTTCTTGTTGTATCTGCAGCAGGGAATGACGGTGGATCTGCATCGGATAATTATCCGGGCGGTTCACGGGGAACGCTTGCAATTGGAGCAAGTGACTACCAGGGGTCAATACTGACCTACTCCAATAAAGGGAATAGGCTTGATATAGTAGCCCCTGGTGAAAATATCCTGTCAACAAGCAAATTCAGTAATTATTCATGTATTGGAGCTGGTCATCTTCAATGTTATAGTGGCACATCAATGGCTACTCCACATGTGACAGGAGTTGCGGCACTCTTATTTGATTTACATAAAAATGACCCTTCGCCGTGGACACCAAAAGATGTGAGAGCCGCACTTTTGACTCAGTCTTCAAATCTTTTCTCTACAGGTTTTGATGAAGCCAGCGGATTTGGAAGAGTAAATGCAATTAGCTCATTTACAGCAACTTCACTTACTGTAGATAATCTTAATCCAATTGGAACTCTTACATCCTTTCCAAATCCACTCAAAAGCGGGACTATTGCTATTAATGGTACTGCAAGCGATACAAATCTTTATATTTATACAATTTCATTTGCAAGAACAACTGATAATTATATTGTTAAACAGGTATCCGGCAGAAATAGTATTACAGATGGAATACTGACAAATATTGACACTACTTTCATTGATGATGGTACATATAATATTACAATGTATGTGGAAGACTTTTACGGTAATTTCATTAATTCAAATATAATACCTATTAATATTGATAATACTTCCCCATCAGTATTTACAGCGATATCACCACTTAATAACTCTTTTACAATAAATCCGACTCCGACTTTTACCTGGACACCTTCTGCTGATGGAGGTTCAATAACTTATGATTTTATTTTAAATGGAAATGTAATTGCATCCGATTTATCTATTACTTCTTTTACTCCTGGTTCTAATTTGCCTAATGGTATTTATAACTGGTCGGTAAATGCAAAGGATTCTGCTGGAAATAGTATTGGAAGCGGGACCTTTACATTAACTATTGATACAGTGCCGCCTAATCCATTTACAGTTAATATATCGATTAATGGAACAGTTGCAACATATACTTTTAGTGCCACAGATAATACCTCAGGAATAAGTCATTACCAGGTTTATATCGACAATAATAGTCAGTTTGTAACTGTTAATTCTCCCTATTCTCCTGGTGCTCAAAGTGTAGGAGAACATAGTGTCAAAGTGCGAGCTATAGATAAAGCAGGCAATTATATAGACTCCCTCAACACTTATACGATAATAGATATATGTGCATTTAGAAAAACAAAAGCAGATTTTAATTGTGATGGCTCGATTGAAGTCAAAGATCTAAGTATTTTAGCTTCAAATTGGTTGCGAAATACATCTAATGGCGATACAAATAATGATGGAGTTGTTGATGTAAAAGATTTGAGTATTTTAGCTTCAAATTGGTTAAAAAATATATGAAAATAAATATGAAAAAATTAATTATACTTCCCCTAATCTTCTTAATATCATTTTTATTTATACCATTGCCAGTACAGGCAGCAGCAAGCTTCGGTATTTCTGGCTCAAGAACATTAACTTCCGGCCAGACAATAACAGTAACTATTAGCGCAAATAGAAATGCTGCTTATAATGCAATCATTCTGAATGCTTCTTTTAATAATTTCACATTTATAGGGACCTCAGCAACAGGAGGCTGGACAACGATTTCTGGTCCATCAAGATCCGGAAATTCTGTAAGTTATAGCGGAGCACTTCTTGGTCAAAGTATAACTGGTTCGAGAAATGCAATCACATTAACTCTTCGAGCACCATCAGCCCCAGGAACAGCTTCAATAACAGTTTCAGGCACAATTAGCGGTGAGGGTGCAGGTACAGGTACAGAATCGGGAAGTGGTTCAGCCACATTTAAAATTAATGCAGCACCAATCCCGCCTCCCGCAACACCGACACCAAAACCAGCACCAGGAAATATCCTAATAACGTCCTCCTCACATCCTGATCAAAATAACTGGTATAAAAATAATACCGCTGTTTTTTCCTGGACAAAAGAAAATGAGGTGACTGACTCTAGCTATATTCTTGATAATGAACCTTTAACAAACCCAGATGATATATCCGAAGGCGGGGATATATCACGTACATTTGAAAACTTAGTAGAGGGGGTTCAGTACTTTCATATCAAAGCCAAAAATAGTATTGGATGGGGACCCGTATCACATTACAAGATAAGTATAGATAAAACTATGCCACAGCCATTCAGTATAACAGCAGTAAAAGGTGCTGAAGGCTATCAGATTTTTTTTGCAACAATGGATGAGCTTTCTGGAGTTGCCTCATACACAGTCTTCGCGGATGAGGCCTCATTAGGAGAGAAAACCTCCAACTTCTCATTACCTCTTTCGACAAAAGAGATAAAAGTTATTGCCACGGATAAATCAGGTAATACTTCAGAATCAATCCGAAACCTAATACAATCCGCAATATCACCTACGATATCGGGTACGACAAGCCCAATAGCTGGCAATTCAGATAAAAATTCTGGTATCTATTTAGCTATACTTGGCATATCAGCCTTAATGTTACTAGTTTACTCTACTGTAATTTCTTACATGTACTTTCGCATGCAACCAAAAAAGCAAGAAATAAGTGCATAAAAGACATCTGAAATAATACCACCTGTGACTCAACCCAGGGATCCGATTAATACTGATACTGGTATTGATAAGTCCCCACTTAATTAACTATCTTTTATTAATAAGTCCTGTAATCAGGAAAATAAACGAAGCTATTATAGTGAATGGTATAAGACATACTATGCTGTATAGCAGTATACGGAATACAAGGAGCACATTATCTTGTACATTAAACTTTTCAGTATTTGAATTAATCTGAGATTTGTAATCTTCAATTATCTTTGTTCCTTTATTTGCAGAATTAATCTTGCTATCAAAAAGTTGGATTTCATTATTTTTACTAATCAATAGACATACCCCTGAATCATCATTAGCAATATTACCGGTAAAACTTTGACCGGTAGATTCATCAGTCCCCATACATAGCATTGATGATGTTATACCACTAGTAGATGTCGGCTTTAGTGTCACGGAGATAGTACTTACCACTCCAAAGCTAATTAATGCCAGTATAGGCAAGACAATAAAACCAATAACCAGACCGATAATTCCAATAATAGTATTTTTTTGCATTAAGCAATTTTAGCAGAAAACGCTAGGTGTAATAAATTTATTTGAGAAATGGTGGGCGGTGAGGGGCTCGAACCCCCGACATCTTCGGTGTAAACGAAGCGCTCTACCAACTGAGCTAACCACCCGGTACCACTTACGTGGTACCGGGTTCCGGTTACCTCCGCAAGAAGCTTGAATATAAAATCTATTTAATTACCTCGAATATTATCACCTGTTCAGTAATTTGACCAGTCAAAATATCCGGTGGTGTCAAGGGCGGGACTTGAACCCGCGACACAGGGATTTTCAGTCCCCTGCT
>CAZHCC010000008.1:0-16644 GCA_964530975.1 uncultured Candidatus Saccharibacteria bacterium | reverse complement strand
TGCCTGGAATTATGTTGTCACTTGCTAATAATTATTCACGTTCTAAGTGATAGGTATTTAGTTGATTTGGATAATATTGCCGCGAAAAGGTTTGTGGAGGGAGTTCTAATTTTGTAGGGTGTTTATTAGTATTTTAATACAAAATCCAAAAGGTCTGAACTTTGAATGCTTGAATTATGCAGGTTTAAGTCATTTCCTAAAGGGAAAAGTACATCCACGAAGTATGGATTTCTCATCCGGACAAGTCCTGCAGGTAAAACTAGTTTATTTATAAATGGTGAGAAAATTAATGTTGTATCCCATGGACAAAAGATATTTATAAGTCTCAAATCATCATTCTCAATTCTTTTAATTATGGCTTTATTCTTTAACTCATATTTCTTGTCAAAATCTCCTTGTATCAAAAAAATCTTCTTTACTGATTTTGGTAAATCAAATTTATCTAAGTAGCCCAATACAAGGTAACATCCCATTGAGTGAGCGACAATAACCTCAGGCTGTTCTTTTTCGATAAAAGCTGTGAATGTTGATTGAAGATTGTCGCTTAACGCCTTTTTCTTTTCTCTATAGTAAAGATCAATATATTTCTGAACTGATGCATACTCCTTTAATTCCTTTGCATTAAATGCCTCATTCCAGCTGAATACTTTCGCATTGCCCTGACTGATTAACTCATTAAAAGCCTTAAATCCTTTGTCTTCTTGTTCAAATTTAAGCACTCCTTTTGTAACTGTAGCAATTAATTCACTCGGAACAGAAGTCCCAAATCCATGAATAAGTACAATACGTTTTTCATATAGATATTTTTTTTTATTCATTTTGTAGATAGATTTGCCAAATTTGTACTCATAAAATTATTAAGAATATTTTCTATTTCTTCAATAGTATTTACCCGAACCAACTGGCTTCTCAATTCCTTCGCTCCCTCAAAACCTATAAAATACCATCCCAAATGCTTTCGCATTTGCACAATACCTTTTTCGCCTTTGTCCATTCCCATAAGCTTTGCATGATGTATTGCTATTCTCACAATTTCCTTAAAAGGCTGCATTTTATTTGCCATTTGATATTTAATTTCGGGAATATTCTTATAAGATTCGATTTCGTCTAATTCAATTTCTCCTGAATTTTTATTATAAAATACTTCAATTTCCTTGATATAGCTTTTCATTAAGTCAATTCTTGACTTTTGGAATACCCATGGATTGCCAAAACTCCCTCTTCCAATCATAACTCCATCCACTCCAGTTGTTAAAATTCTTACCATGGCCTCATAAAGTGATTTTGCATCGCCAGAGCCAAATAATTTTGGCTTACCTTGTGAAAATTTATAATTATCATCTATAAATTTTCGCATACCCTTTATGGGCAGCCAGTCAGCCTCACCGGTATACATTTGTTTAAGTGTCCGTCCATGAATTGCTATGGCCCTAGCACCGCCCTCAAGCATCGCTGGAGCATGTATAAAGATAGTTTCTTTATCATTGACTCCCAACCTCATCTTGCAGGAAACTTCAAACTCAGTCTCATTCCCTAATTCTTTCCATCTTTCATTTGCACCTCTAATTGATTCTTCAACAATCTTGCGCGCAGTGATTGTATCCCCCATGAGTGCACACCCACCGCCTTTTGAAGCAACCTTATGAGCTGGACAACCATTATTAATATCAATTGCTGGAAACCCAAGATTTACTGCTAATTTTGAAGCTTCATAAAATTCCGCAGGTTCATGCCCGAAAAGTTGTGGAAGGACTGGTAATTGTTTCGAGGAAAATCGTAACTCGAAAATTGTTTTCGGATTTGCATAAATCAATCCTTTTACATTGACAAACTCGCAATATAGCGGTCCCGCTCCACCCATTTCTGTTACAAGCTCTCGATATGCCATATCAGTAATTCCATCCATGGGAGGACATATAATCAAAGGATACTCTAATTTCGACCAAGAAAAATTCACATGTAATCTTATCATACTTTAATAATTATAAGGATGTTTCAAATGAGTCATTTAATTATAGCCTGGTGAATTCCTTACTTTTAACCCAGAAGGAAGAGCAGAGTTTAAAAATTATTACTTTATTAAAAAATCTTTTCTATCGGAATTCGAGAATGGAGAAAGGTATCTTGTAATACAAAAGCACTGGGAAGATGATTTCTGTAATAATCAAAAGTCAATTTATAGAAGTGAGATATGGAGAGTCGGTGAATGTATTGCAAATTTCTAGTTCCATAAATTTGATTTCTTTAATACAATAGACCTATGCATCAAATATTTTACATTTCGCTTGATCCTGAAAGAGCAATTGGGATTGAAGATCTAATACCCTCATACCATATCCTCTACTCTGAAGGAAGCCAACTGGCAATCCCAATTGCTAATTCAGGAGTAAATATAAAAAACTTCCCCAAAAAACATGATGAGAAAATAAATTCGACTGCTAAGATGTTGGAAAATCCTGAATTAAAAAATTATATCCAAAAACATACACATGAGAACCCAGACATATTGGTATTTAAGAATGATGAGACAATTGAAAATATCTGTAAAATAAATAACTTCCATGTGATTAACCCTTCCTATAAATTAGGTAAGGAGCTTGAGAATAAAGTAAATTTTACTAAATTTCTTGATGATATAGGAGTTTTTGAACAACCAGAATATCAATTATTCGAGAAGTTTTCTGAATTGGAATATGATAATGTCACTAAAAAATTTGGTATTGAATTTATTGTACAGTTTATCATAGGACATACTGGGTCGGGAACCTTCTTTATCTCCTCGAGAGAGCAGTTAGACCAACTAAAATCCCAATATCCCTTACGTAAAGGAAAGGTTTCAAAAAAAATCGATGGTTTTACATATACTGCTAATGCATGTATTACTTCAGTAGGGGTTGTAATAGGAGGGATCTCCGAGCAAATAACTGGAATTCCTGACCTAACATCATCTCCAGGTGGTACGGTAGGAAATGACTTTTCTCAAAGACATTTAAATGATTTACTTAGAACAGAAATTGTCACAAAGACAATGGAATTCGCCGAAATACTCCGAGCAAAAGGTCATAAAGGAATTTTTGGCCTAGATTTTATTATCGAGAAAAATACAAATAAAATATACTTAATTGAGGCTAATATTCGTCAGGTTTCTTCAAGCACATTTGTAAGCTATATCCAAAGAATGAATCAGATTGTACCGATTATGCTATGGCATGCACTTGAATTAGTGGGTTTTGATTTTACCCATAATTTTGACTCTTTATCAGATGTCGATGAGGAATGGATAAATAATCATATAACTGAATTTAGACTATCAAATGATAAAATAGGGCTTAATGTGAAATACAATCAGCCTCTAAATGCATCACAAGTTTTATTCCGTAATACAAAACCATATCCGGTTCAAATATTAGATCAATTTCCTTCAGGGATTTATAGAATTAGAGGAAGGTCTCCTGAGGACAGTTCATTACTGGAAAATGATGAGAAGTATATTTCAGTATATAGGTTGCGTGAAGATGGGTGGTCAACACTTTGTTTGGAAGCAAGAGGTTATAATATAATGGAAGCCAAAACGTATGAGGGATTTATTGTGAATACAGATCCAGAAAAAAGTATAGTGGAAACCCATGGTGAAATAGGCCGGATTCAAGTCTTACAATCCGCATTTAATACTCCAGAGGATAAATATGTCAATGGCTGGATGATGGATGTAATAAATTGTGTGTATGAGAATACAAGAATAATAAAGGCCATTTCTAAGTAATAATGCCGTTTAAATTAAGTCGGTTTTATATTCCATATTTTCCCATTTGGCAAACAGAATCGCATGAATTTAGCTCCAAAATCATGTTTAAATAGTTTGTACTGATATAAATCGGTTTTTCCTAATTCCTTATGGCAAGATCTAGAAATGATTGGTGGGATTATAATAACTGTAAAATAAACTAATAAGTTCTCGATCATTAAGTTGTTTGGAACCCAGACCCATGCGTGAAAGCATTTTCATAACTGAATCCCTTTTTGGAAGCAATTGAATAATAGCATTTTCTACAAGCCCTTCCGCATTTTTCATTTCTACAACTCTTTTTCGGCCTAAAATCACATCAATTAACTTCTGGAAAGGGTTTAATTGGTCGCTTGTCAGTAATCCTGATCTATATGGAATTACAACAAAAAATCTCTTCTGAAGTACATTATTTTGAACAACCAAGTCTTTAACAAAGTCAATGTAAATCCTCATTTGATTGCGAAGCTTTTCAACTTGTATCTTACGATAATTTTCCTCAAGATAATTGAGATATTTACGCATGTCGATTGGTTCAGTATGGATAACAACCTGAAGTTCAAAATTAAGGGCATTTATGAGATCACTAAATGCGCTAATTTTTTGATCCTGTTCATAACTTGATAGCAACTGAAAATTTACAGCTGTAGTCTCAATAAGAATCGCAACATCACCATTTTTTAAAAGTAAAAGATTGTCTCTAATATCATAAATATCTAAATGGTCCTGGGTCGATGCGAAGACCTTTTGCTTATTTGGATCTGTGAAAAAAAAATCTGATACTGGATTAATAAAGTTTGATTTTACATTTTCTTTAATATCATCAAATTGCTGGGGTACTTTGACCTGAGGCAATGACCTTCCTTGTTCTCTCATATTAGGATTCATGGGCTGAGGATATGATCTTTGATTTGTCATTTGCTGACGATGATTGGGTGGAGTAAATTGTCTTTGATTATTTTGTGGCATTAATAACTGAAATTAATATATTTTGGGGGTATTACACTCCCATTAAGTAAAATATAAAAACCTACCAATGTTTGATTATTTTTGGAAATAAAAAGAGTATAGTTCCCATTTGGCAGGGGTGAATAACTATAAAATCTCCCTGTCTGATCAGATTTAATCGAATTAACAAGCTGTCCTAGCTTATCAATAATCCTTAATTGGCAATTATCAAGACCGTATCCATTTGGACCAACAAGAATTCCATTTAAAGTATTTGGTATTAATACTAACTCATTTTCAAATGGAATATTCGCATTCGGCATGGATAGATAGTCAACTATATCAATATCATTTGTCACCGGTTGCTGAGTTGGTTGTGATTGTACTGTAACGGGAGCCTGTACATATTGTTGCTGACTTACAGTCACTTGTGGTGGTGGAGCTTGATCTGCTTCATTTTCTTTTAAAACTTCAGCATAATCATTTGATGTTCGACCATTGGTCATCTGATTGAACATATTATTGGCCTGAAATGAATATGCCGAAGATTTGGTGGAATTTGCAGCTTGAGTTTCTACAGGAATTATGTCATTTGCACTAACTGGTTGAGCTTCCTGAATTGGGATTGTTGACACCTCGACAATATCAGCATTTTGAGGTGTTAATAAGACTTTATTCTCAAGATAATCATGACCTAAATTAAATATTTTAGAATCGTATGCTCCCTCAAATACACCATTATTGATAATCCCATTTGCTAATTTATCGGTATCTGCTTGAACCTGGTTTTGAGATTTGCGGTCTTCATAATCCTTTGGATGAATTACAAAGGGGATGGGGTCAATAGGCTCATGAATTATTTTCACTTCATTAAAATCTTTGGAATCTACATTTACATAAATTATGTATTCATCTTGTTTATATTCATAATTAGTCTTGAATTCACCTGCGGAATTTGAATAAAGTACCTCTAAATTATTTCCTGTTTTCTCTTTCAATATTACTCCAGCTTGTTTTACTGGATTATCTTTGTAATCTTCTATACTTCCAAAAATATAATTTTTAACTGCTGATTCATCAGCTTCATAATCTTCCTTTGTTTTTTTAAGTGGTTGAACCTGGGATGCATTTGGAATTTCTTTTTTTACAAAAGAGGGCATAAGATTTGTTTGAGTAATATTTATCTGTGGCGAATTTTGAGCACCGGTTTGCGTAATTAATATATTGGATTCGGGTTGTCCAATTGGATTTGAATTAGATTGAGGTGTGTTTTGATTTATAAAATCCTGAAATTGATTCTGAGTATTGGCTACTTGTGGTTGTTGTTGAAAAATAGGTTGACCTTGCTGTGATTGATGCATAAACTTATTTATATTGATCGAATTCTTTATTGTCGAATTTGAGATATTTGTGCCGGAGTTATTTACTTGCTGCTGAGTATTCGGCATTTGGTGTGATATTGTAACTTTCTGTTGAGTTGATAAAAACTGATTTTCAGCATTATCAAGAACAGTAACTTGTGGAGTTACCTGTATTTGATTTGGATCAACAAATTTAAATTTATTTTCATCTTCCGGAATCGGGTCGTTTCCATATCTATAAAATTTTGCCTTTTCTGCTGCTGATTTAACTATAATACCTTTCTTATGCCAAACCCTTCTTTGAGGCGAGATGATTGCTTCCATATATGAACTTAAGAATTCCTGAAAGGGTTCTCCATTAAAAGGTACAAATATTACTATTCCCCCTATAATAATTATAAAAATAGGAATAATAAATTTCCAAGGAGTCGGAAGTAATGCAAATAATGCCATACAAAAAAGCAAAAGACCGATAGTAATACCAAATTGTCTCAATGTCATAAAGTCCATTATCTTGAACTGAACTGACATGATATTTTGTGGTACTGGTCTAACTCCGTATGCCATATCACTACAGTTTAAAGTTTAAATTTAAAACTTACAAGTTGCAATTTATCGCTATATACCATTGAAAATCATTTCTAATTCAATATATTAATAATAAAAAACAATTGTAATGAATTGTTAATTTTAATATGCTATTCTTTCTTAATACTATGGTTATTTCCTTCACAAATCAGAAAGGCGGTGTTGGCAAAACTACTACCGCACTTAATCTTGCTTCAATTCTCAGCAAAAATGGTAAAAAAATATTGGTAATTGATCTTGATCCACAAAGTAATCTTACTTCTGGATTGGGCTTTAATAGATCAACCGACTATTTAAGTACATATGATGTCCTTATTCATGATTATGAGATATCAAATGTATTTGTTAAAACTGATATTAATGATAATCTTTTCCTTATTCCATCAAAGATTGATCTGGCTGGTGCTGAAATCGAATTGGTGTCCAAACTTTCTCGAGAGAAAATCCTTAAAGATCGTATTGATAAAATCAAATCAGAATATGATTATGTATTTATTGACTGTCCTCCATCATTAGGACTTTTAACCCTGAATGCTCTTAGCGCAAGTGATGGAGTCGTTATTCCTTTTCAATGTGAATATTTTGCTCTTGAGGGAATTTCTCAACTTACAAATACTATTAATATAGTTAAAAAGTCTCTTAATACCTCTTTGAAGATTTTTGGTGTTGTTATGACTATGTATGATACCCGTACCAAACTATCAGGTGAAGTTGAGAATGAAGTAAGAGATTTTTTTAAAGATATAGTTTTTGGAACTGTGATCCCCAGAAACGTTAGACTATCTGAATCTCCATCTTTTGGTAAGCCTATCGATGTTTATGATCCAAGTTCCCCTGGTGCGAAGGCATATGAAAAACTGGCTTTGGAATTTATTGATAAAGTTAGATAATGACACCATCAAATAAACAAGCTATTCGTAAGGTTTCTCAAGTTCAAACTAATTCATCAGATATTATCAGATTAAAAAACTTAAATGAAAAGTATAATAAGGAGAGAAAGAAATTATTGATTTGGATCGTTTTTTGTTTTCTTATATTAGTATCGATTATCGGATATGCAGCTAGCCGAGCTGGTGGAATTCAAAGACTCATTTCAGGTGAACGCGATATCGTTACAAATACAATTAATAATGTAGGTTCGATTGTTTCAAATCCAAGCATTTCACCTACTCCAAAGCCAACAATTTTTACATTTGATGTAACACCTTTACCTATTGAGCAAAAATTTCTCAGTCAGGACCAGAATACTCTTGTGATAAGCGAGTTTGCAAGACCTTATAATGTAAAGGTTCGTAAAGGTACATATATTTTATTTATAAACAGTGCTCAAAAGAAACTCGGACTTGAATTCTCTGATGGTCGTAGATACAGATTTACTGAAGGAGAACAGCAAAATCTTTATTTTGGGAGTAAGGCAACTATTACATTTCGTGATGTTATCGATGGAGATTTAAATGATATTAGTGGTACTATCACTGTAATCGAATAATGTCCTCCAAATTAGTAAAAATTTATCTTTATCATGGTGAGAATGATTATCGAATTTATAAATCACTAAAAGACATCAGGAAAGAACTAACAGATAATGAAGTCGAATATAAAGAAATTTGGGGAACTAATAATCTCAAATTTTCATTATTATACGAGCTTTTGAACTCTGCTTCCCTTTTTGCTTCCGAAAGTGTTGTTTTGCTTCGGAATATAAGTGAGGGCACATCACTTTATGATTTTGTCGAGGAGCTACAAATATACTTATCGACAAAAAAAGAATTTGCAAATCGACTTTATATTTTTAATCAAGGTAAAGTAGCAAAAACTACTAAAATTTATAAAACACTAGCAAAGATCGGAGAAATTAAAGAATTCACTAATCCGAAAGAGAAAGAAATACTGGATGTTATTCATAAAAGTATTCCCATCTCCAATGATGGAGCTATCGAAATGATCCATAGAACTAATGGTAATTTATTTCTTATTCGTAATGAGATATTTAAACTTAAAAATTTCCTTGATGATAAAAAGACCAAGATTGACTTAGCAGATATCGAATTTTTGTCAGTAAAATTACAAAATCAGAATGAAGTCTGGGGGATTGGTAAACGACTTATTCTTACACTTATGAACCCAAAAGATCTAGCTGAGAAAAATAAGCTGATTAAAGAAATCAATTCCCTTCTCTTTATGGGGGCAGAGCCTATGATGATACTTTACTCTTTTTATAACTATATTTTGAATTTTATTAAACTAAAAAGACAATCAACACAGGGCAAAGGATTCAAAGAGGCTCTGAGCCTTGGTTATTACTTTGCAAAGGATTTTTATATACAAAAAGATAAGCTGGACATGCATACTCTAAATAAATTCAATACCTTACTTTTAGATTATGAGCATAGTGTCAAAAGTGGAGAAATAAATGAGATTACAGGACTAAAGAACTTGATTCTGAATTTATAATTCTTTGAATAATTATACTGTTTGTTTATCAATACATTTAATATTTCAGTTTCAGTTTCTCTATACTACTATCTTTTGAAATGGCGACAACTCTCATATTTATTATATTATTCTTAAGCTCATTTGCATAATCAAGTATTGCTTGAAAAGAAAGACTTTTGATTTCTTCCAAATATTGTTCATAATTTTGTTCAACTCCATAATTCAAAAGTGTATTAACAATAAAGTCGACAGGTGTAAAAGGATTATCTGATGCTATTTGTTGTCGTTTTATATATAGATTTTTAATTATTTGAACTTTTTCTTCGAATAAATAGTTCTCGGGTTGTAGCAAAATTTTTGTGGTTTCCTCAATTAATCTTTGGGTATTACCAATTTCTCCGACTAAAGTAATTCTCAGCATTTGCAAGCTTTCATCAAAGTTATAATCAACCGAATACACTAGACCCAACTCATCCCTTAGTGTTTTGTACAATATACCTTCAGGATAATAAAATAGTATTTCAGAAATAAGATCTCTTACCGCTCTATTACCATAATGTGAAGTCAAAGGAATAGCTAGATTTAGTACACAGTGATCATGTGCCAATTCGCTTACAATTGGTTTATATTTAAAATCCTGAATCCGATTATCCGCATTTTGATCAATGGGATGCGTAAACTCCGATGGATAAAGCTTTGAATAATTCTGTGCCGCCTGTAGCACTTTCTCTTCATCCACATTTCCTCCTACTACTGAAAGTATAAAGTGGCTATCCCTCATTACTCTTTGATGCGTAGTGTAAAGTTGATCAATAGTGGCTTTTGAGATAACCTCCTCATCCCCTGCAACATCAACAAGGTCTTTAGAGCCTGGTTTATATATACTCTCTAGAATAAGTCTTGTTAGTTTGTAACCAGGATCACCTTTTCTTTGAATTAGTTCACGTAGAACAATTTGCCTTTCTATCTCTAGAACATCTTCTGAAATTTCCGGAGTAAAACCAAATTTTAAAATCAATTCAAGCATTGTTTCAAAGTCATCTTTGTGCCCCGACATTACAATGTCTTTCATAAGTACACCGGTTGAAGCATTTCTATAAATATCTTTTTCAAAAATCAGATTATTAAGATCTTGCTTTAATAGTTTATCCGTGCGCTTGATTTCGCAATGTTCAAGTAAATGAGTTAGCCCCTTTTGATTATTATTTTCAAAAAATGCCCCTCCGGATGAGAATGTAAGACCTAATTCAGTTCGATAACGGTTAGCGGGATTCAGAAGTATATGAAAGTTAGGGGTAAGTTTTATGTATTTATGCATTGTTAGCAATTATAAATTAAAAAAACAAAATTAAAAATCATTTGAATTTTCATTTTTAAACTTTCAAATATTAAGTCCTCCCTTTTCTCTATTAGCTTATTGTATAATTCCATATGTATATCCTTGCAATCGATACATCATGTGATGAGACATCCATCGCTATTTCCAGTGATGATTGTCTTCTGGCTAATGTACTTTCATCTCAAATCCAAGCTCATAAAGAATGGGGCGGGGTAGTACCAAGTCTTGCTAAACGCAAACATGAGGAGCTTTTTTCTCTTGTCTTGAATAGGGCTTTAAAACAAGCAAAGGTTGGAATTGATAAGATTGATGTTTTTGCTGTCACTAGAGGCCCTGGCCTTGCTATTGCATTGGAAGTTGGTATACGCAAAGCAAAGGAATTATCAGAAAAATATAAGAAACCGTTAATTCCTATTAATCATATGGAAGGGCATTTATATTCCGCTTTCGCAAGGAATTCAAAAGGTAAACCAGTTATTGATTATAGATTTCCCTTGCTTGTACTCTTAATTTCAGGAGGACATACAGAATTTGTTTTAATGTTAAATCACGGACAATATGAAATCATTGGCCGAACTCAGGATGATGCTATAGGTGAAAGTTTCGATAAAGTTGGTCGAATACTTGATTTTGGATATCCTGCAGGTCCTACTCTCGAAAAAGTTGCAGAAAAAGGAAATGAAAATGCATACGAATTACCTATTCCTATGAAGTCTTCCAAGGATTTAAATATGAGTTATTCCGGACTCAAAACTGCTGCAATGAAACTAGTCAATGATAAGCTTGGAGCTATAAATGAATATGGGGAGAAGTTTAAGCAATCACTTCAGACCTCAAAAAGTTTAAATCATGATACTGCGAAATCGATTTTTAGTGTCATCGGGATTAATTCGAAAATAAATCAATCTAATTCCAATATAATTGCAGATATTTCAGCGTCATTCCAGAAAGCTGCTGTGGATCAAGTACTTATAAAGACCAAATATGCATTACAAAAGTTAGAAAGTGACGGCTTAACTATTAATGACTTAGTCATAGCTGGAGGTGTTGCTCAAAATAAATATTTACGGCGGAAATTTCGCATTGAATTCGCCAAACTTAATATTCATTACCCGAAAAGCAAGAAACTTTATACTGATAATGCCGGCATGATAGCTGTTGCAGGGTTTTATAATGCAATAGGAGGAAAGGCGTTAACCGATAGGCATCAGATCAATAGAGTTGATCGGGATCCAAATTGGAGAATCGATGAGATATAGACCACT
This sequence comes from uncultured Candidatus Saccharibacteria bacterium, assembly GCA_964530975.1. GTDB lineage: Bacteria > Patescibacteriota > Dojkabacteria > JAOAGR01 > JAOAGR01 > CAZHCC01. The sequence goes on along the minus strand of CAZHCC010000008.1, from coordinate 4,923 downwards.
TGAAATTTTTCTTCTGGTCTTTTAGTATTCTTACTGGCAGAAGTACAAAAATATTGCTAATTTTTTTGACATTAGTCAAAGAGTTTCTAATTCAATATTTTTCACTTCTATAATCAAAAAAATAATATATAATTCAAATAGTAAATATGTCTGATATAAAATTCAAACCAATCGGTGATCAGATTCTTGTAAAACAAGATGTGGCCGAAACAAAAACAAAGTCAGGTATTATTCTTACAGAAAATAGCGTTGATGCGCCAAAAACAGGTAAAGTAATTAAATTAGGAACTGCTGAAGGTCAAGTTATGATGGATAATAGACCTTTTTCCTTTACAGTAAAAGCAGGCACCAAAGTTTATTGGGGATATGGTGGCAGAGAGCTTGAAATTGACGGAGAAAAATATTTAGTGATGAGAGAAAGTGAGCTATTGGGATTTGAGGAATAATCTTCATGTCATTGTTCATCAGACTTATAATGACAGATAAATATTAAATATGGCAAAAAAAGTATATTTCGGTGAAAAAGCACAAAAAGGTATTCGCGAAGGGGTAGACCTTATCGCAAATGCAGTTAAATCTACATTGGGTCCTAGAGGACGTTTGGTTGGTATTCACAAAAAATATGGTGCGCAGCATATGACTAAGGACGGCGTTACTGTAGCTAAAGAAATTGAGAGCAGTGATGCTTTGGTTGATTTTGCAATGAAAACAATAAGAGAAGCTGCTTCCAAGACTGCGGATCAGGCTGGGGATGGCACTACAACAGCAACTGTTCTTGCTCAGGCAATTTATAATTATGGTCAGAAGTATGTAGCGGCAGGAGCAAATGCGATTAGCATTCAAAGAGGACTCCATAAGTCAGTAGAAGCAATTAAAGCATATCTTGAGAATACTTCAGAAAAAATCTCTGATAAAGATACTGAAAAATTAGAAAAAGTTGCGACTATTTCTGCTAATAATGATGCTGTAATTGGTAAAAAAATTGCAGAAGTTATTTCTAAAGTGGGTAAAGAGGGTGTCGTTACAGTAGAAGAATATCAAGGTACCGGACTTGTCATTGATTATGTTGAGGGTATGCAAATAGATAGAGGGTTTATTTCTCCTTATTTCATGTCTGACTCAACAAGAATGGAAGCTGTAGTTGAAAATGCGTATGTGCTTGTCACGGATCAAAAGGTTTCTACTATTAAAACTATTCTTCCTTTAATCGAAAAAATAATGGAATCGGGAAGTAAAGATTTAGTTCTTGTCGTTGAGGATCTGGAAGGTGATGCTTTAACAAATCTTGTTGTTAATAAATTAAGAGGAGTGCTTAATGTTTGCGCTGTAAAAGCACCGGGATTTGGTGATAAAAAGAAGGATCTTTTGCAAGATATTGCAATTCTTACCGGGGCTACATTTATTTCAGAAGAATTAGGTCGAAAGCTGGATGATAGCGTCCAGTTGGAAGACCTTGGTAGAGTTAGAAGATTTGTTGCTGACAAAGATAATTCCATATTTGTTGAGGGTAAAGGTAATACGAAGTCTATAGAAGAAAGAATCAACCAGATCAAGGCAACAATTAAGACAGTTTCCTCTGATTATGATAAAGAAAAGCTTCAGGAAAGACTTGCAAAATTAACTGGAGGTGTTGCCGTAGTCAAAGTTGGTGCACCAACTGAGGTTGAAATGAAGGAAGTCAAGGATAGACTTGATGACGCAATTCAAGCTACTAAAGCTGCATTGGATGGAGGGATTGTTGCGGGTGGAGGAGTTGCATATGCAAATGCAGTTATTGCATTAGAAGCTAAAAATCTAAGCTTTGATGGAGATGAAATATATGCAAGAGATATACTCAGGAAGTCTCTTGTTGAGCCCATGCGACAAATACTTACCAATGCAGGCATGGAATCTCCAGATAAATGGTTATCTGATTGTGCGGATAAAGGGAATGGATTTGGAGTTAATGCTTTAACATTAGAAGGACCAATTGATATGATTAAAGCTGGGATTATTGATCCTGCAAAAGTAGTTCGAGAGGCAATTGAAATGGCAGTATCAGTTTCATCTCAATTACTTGCAACCCAGGTAGTTATAGTAGATGAACCCGAAAAAGAAAAATCACAAACTCAAGCTATGGACGAAGATGCAATGGGTATGATGTAAAAAGCCACTCACGTGGCTTTTTATTCCCGGTATAGTGGAAGGGTGCAAAGGCGGATATGATCCTAATTATGTAAGTTTGTAAAGATAATCGGACTTATTCACGTGGCTTTTTATTCCCGGTATAGTGGAAGGGTGCAAAGGCGGATATCATCTTAATTATGTAAGTCTGTAAAGATAAACGGACTTACTCACGTGGCTTTTTATTCCCGGTATAGTTAATACCGGGAATTTACTTTTGATTTTAATTAATATAATCACATTATAGTTTTTCAAATTAAAGTTGGAATATGCTTAATCAAGTTGAATAATATTTTAACTAGTATTTAAAGTTTTAACCATTTAAAGTAATTCTGCTAGAATACCCCATGAAAATCTATTTTATTGCCATTTGCGGCAAAGGAGGTGGTAATCTTGCAGTTTTCCTCAAAAAACAGGGACATGAAGTATATGGGTCAGAGTATTCCGAAAAGACTTTTTACCCTCCTATTGCTGATATAATAAAAGATAATAATATCCCCGTAGATTTTGGATTTGATCCTCAAAAAATAACAAATGAATATGACCTTATAATAGTCGGTGGAGCAGCATTTATACATGATCCAAAAAATCCTCAGATTGCCAAAGCTAAAGAACTAGGTCTTAAAATGATGAGCTTTGCTAATGGTATTGGTGAATTTATTGCAAAAGAGGAAGCTATAGAAGTAGTGGGAAACCACGGTAAAACTACAACTACATCAATTATTGCCTGGATGCTTAAGTATGCAGGAGAGGATGCTTCATATTTTATTGGGGAAGCGCCGCTTGGATTTGAGTTTTCTGTATATTCGGGTGAATCTAAATGGTCAGTATCAGAGGGTGATGAGCATCCTACTTTAAATGTAGAGAATGGTGGAAAGTTTCTCTATCATAAAGCTAAGCATATTTTATTTACCTCTGCAGACTGGGATCATAAAAATATATATAAAACTGAAAAAAGTTATCTTGAGGCCTTCCAGGAACTTTTTGCAATTCAGCCGCCTGAAGGTAGAACTATAGCTTGCCTTGACGGGAAAAAAATATTTAACGTTTTATCAAAATCAAAAGTCAAGACTCCGTTATCTTTTTATACTATCGGTAAGTTTAAAGAATTGAAAACTCCAATGACTGAGGACCAAATTGATGAGGATATTTTGATTTCTCTTTCAAATTATAAAGTGGAGAATGAAGTTATAATGCAGAAATCGGATTATTTATATTATATCGGCGAGGTTGATTATAAATGGAGGCCTGATTCAACTAGATTTCTTGTAAAGCGAATAAATATTTCTTCAAGTGAAGTCGATAAAATAGGTTATTTCGAAACCCAACTTATTGGGCAAATTGGTCTAGAGAATTCATTGGCTGCATTAAGTACATTATTAACTTTGGGATTTGCTTCCTCAAAACTAAAGGAAGGATTAGCGCAATTCAAAGGTGCAAAAAGAAGACTTGAGCTTATTTTGAACCGTGAATATAAAGTTATTAATGATTATGCTCATTCTCCTATTAAGATAGCTGCTTCTCTAAAGGCAATTCGAACTAAATATTATGATAATAGAGTTTTTGTCATATTTCACGCAAATCAATCAGGACTACAGGTAAAAAATACTTTTAATGATTTGAAAAAGGCTTTTAATCTTGCTGACTATGTACTTATACCAAGAGTAATACCTGATATTAATTCCACAGATCATTTCTTTGGTAAAGATTTCAGAGATTTGATTAAGGAAGGGGCACAAAGTGAGGATAATTTTCTTAAATCATCAAATGTCTATTACACCCCCCTTGGTGTACAAATGCAAAGTGTTCTGGAAAATAATCTTAAACTAAATGATATTGTTTTGATAATGAGCAGTGGTGATACTAGAGAGCTAATTGAACTAACTAAAGGACTAAGAATAAGTCAATGACAGCTAATATTTAAACACTAAAAATTAATAATAATTTTGTATTAACCTTTTAACTTTCATTTAATAAATTATAATAACCTATGAATAATTTTGACTTCGGTCCTTATTTAGCAGTTGTTCCCAGTATCTTTATTGCATTTGTTTTTGGTCTGGCGATTACCCCTTTACTTCGTATTATTGGCTTAAAATATGGATTTTCCACTAAGCCCAAAAGCCAGTCAGATTCAAATGAAAGAGGGAATGTTACAAAACATCATAAAACTACAACTTCAAGGCTTGCAGAGTTTTCAATGGTAATACCGCTACTAGTGCTAATGTGGGGAGGACTTGATTTAACTACTCAAGTATTTGGTATCACTTTAGCTATTATAACTGTATCAATTATGGGAGCTTTTGACTCAAAGTACCATTTATCTGAATTTGTTAAATTATATATTCTAGTTATTTCAAGCATTCTTGTAATATTTACCGGTACTTTTATCGATATTCGTGAATTAGTGGGGATCGTTTTGCCGGATATATATATAAATAACCCTCTCACTCAGTCACCAATATCAATTCTGAGCATAATGATTACCCTTGGCTGGCTTGTAATTGTGCCTACAGCATTAAGCTATGTCGGTGGAGTCGATGGATTGGCAGAAGGTACTTCTGCGATTGCCATATTAATACTTCTTTTAATTGGTATTCGTAATAATGATACGATCACTATCGTTATTGCATCTCTTTGTCTTGGAGGAATTTTGGGACTTTTGCCGTATAATTTTTATCCTGCTGTTATTTTTTCTGAACATTTAATTTATGGGTATATTATCGCCATATTGGCAATAATTTCTAAAGGTAAAATTCC